>CAZEOY010000515.1:0-3255 GCA_964513835.1 uncultured Syntrophobacteraceae bacterium | reverse complement strand
TCGGGTAGCCGTGAGTGGGGAGCATCTCGCCGTGGGTGTAGACGTTGATGCCCTTGCCCTGGGTCTGTTTGAGCAGTTCTTCAAGGTCTTTCAGGTCGTGGCCGGAAACCAGGATCGCCTTGCCCTTTTTGGCGCCCAGAGGGACCTTGGTCGGCGTCGGGTGCCCATAGGCGCCGGTGTTGGCGGCATCGAGAAGCTCCATGGCCCTGAAGTTGACCTCGCCGCACTTGAGCACCAGGCCGAGCCACTCGCTGAGATCCAGCTCTTTCTGGAGTCCCGCTGCCAGCGCTTCCTGGACGAAGGCGTAAACTGCATCGTCCTCCTGGCCCAGGATCTGAGCATGGTCGGCGTAGGCGCAAACGCCTTTGATGCCGAAGAGCAGCGTGTGCTGCAGGGAGAGAATATCCGGGTTCACGGAGCTGTCCGCTTTGAGTCCTGCCTTTTCACCCTGGGCCACGAGAGCATCCAGCGACTTCTCGGGCTTGAAAGTGACCGTGGGCTGGCTGGTGTCGATCTTTCCGCCAGCTGCCTGGACTTTGGCCCCCAGAGAGTCGCGAAGGTCCACTGCTCGATAGACCAGGTCCGCGATGCGCCGTGCGTCGAAGTTCACGTTGGTCAGGGTCGAAAACATGGCTTCATTGATGAACACGTTGACGTCATGATCATTGATGCCGACCTTCCGGCCCTCGAGGGCGTTCAGGGAAAGCCCCCTCAAGGCGTACACCAGCAGGTCCTGCAGGGCCGCGACATCCGGCTGCTTCCCGCAGACGCCCATCTTGACGCAGCCTTCCCCTTTGGCGGTTTGTTCGCACTGATAACAGAACATCATGATTCTCCTTTCTTTGACTGTCATGCTGAGCTTTCTTGACTGCTCAACAACGGAAGCTCGAGTATTTCAGCGGATCCCTCAGAATCTACTCTCAATTTAATGCTCCCGATTCTCCGTGGCCTTGATTCAGGTCAATCCGCCTTCCATCTCATTCAATTTTACACTCTTTCGCATCTCTCGACCTGAACCGTCCCAAATCATGCTCTTCCAAACCGGCAAAGGGTGACCTTGCCCATCCCCCGAGGACGGAATTCCCCGCGCCGTTGAATGCAAGATAACGTTAACGGAGAGTATTCGCTTTGACCTGTGTCAAGCTGCGGTGGCATTTTTCAATAAACAAATAAACCCATCTGACGAGGATTGAAGGGATGAGGATCGCCGAGCGGATTGCCAGGATTGGCCATTTCGAGGGGCTCCCACGAGAACAGCTGGATGAGTTGAGCCAGATCGTCGTGGAGCAGAAGTTCAAACGGGGTCAGTCTCTGTTTTCCGAGGGAGCCAAAGCCACAGGGATCTATGGGATCGTCTCAGGCAAAGTGAAGATTTACAAGATATCCCTCGATGGGAAGGAACAGATCCTCCATATTTTTGGGGAAGGGGAATTCTTCGGTGAAGTGCCGGTTTTTGCCGGCGGCAGCTATCCGGCCCATGCCGAAGCTCTGGAGGATAGCCGTTTCCTCTTCTTCCCGAGGGCCGAGTTCGTGGCTTTGATCCAGAAGGAGCCTTCCCTGGCCATGAACATGCTGGCCATTCTCTCACTCAGGCTTCGGCGTTTCACGCATCTGATCGAAGATCTCTCCCTCAAAGAGGTGCCGGGGCGTTTGGCGGCCTATTTCCTGTACATGAGCGATCGGGATGGCGGATCCAGCCGGTTGGAGCTGGATATCACCAAGGGTCAGCTGGCGAGCCTGCTCGGGACCATTCCCGAAACCCTCTCACGCATTCTGGGGCGCATGAGCCAGCAGGAGCTGATCCGTGTCGAAGGTCGGAAGATCGAGATCCTGGATCGTGACGCTTTGGAGGGACTGGCGGCCGGCGAGAAGCTGGATTGAACCGGCACGAGTTGCTCGCTCGCCAAGCCAATTGCAGGGATGTTTCTATTCTGAGGTTGGCCGGCTCCTCTTTATGATCGTTCGGGTTTTCCAACAGGCAGCAGAACCAAAGGCTTCTCATCCTCCCGAAGCTCGAGCACTCTGGAGACTTCGTCATCCTTGAACGCACCGATGTGAACCGTGCCGAGCTGAAGGGCCACGGCCTGCAGACATACATTCTGTGCGGCGTGGCCCGCCTCTTCGTGTACATAACGAATGCCCCGCTGCCCATATTTGCGGGTCGTCCGCTCATAGACGGCTGAAATCACCAGGACGGCTGAAGCCTCCACAATGGAGCTCTGGCTCAGCGCCGCAGTTCCCAATGCATTTCCTATCTGACCCGAAGCACGGCGAACGATGCTGTGGCTCTTGGGGAAGTAGCGATAGACGCCCGGTTCCAGCCCATCCACCCTGGTGGCGACCAGATCCACTTCAAGCGGGTAGAGTGCGCCGGCCGACGGTGCAGTCCGCAAGCCCGCTCCCAGGGAGATTCCCTGGGCAGCCCACAGGAGTTGCCCCGCATTCTCCAGGCTGAGAGGCGTGCGGTCGAAATGCCGGACAGACCTCCTCAGCTGAATAGCGGTTTCAAGGGACATGCTTCCCGCGGTTTTTGGCTCTGGCAGCTTGATCGTTGGGGGCGACTCGCCTCCCTGTGCCTCAGGTCCCACAACCAGGAAGCCCAGGCCCAGGGTGCACCCTACCAGCAGGAGCCAGGAGAGATGTGACAGAAAGATCGGTTTCATCGGCTTTTCCTTTTCTCTCAGTGAGCGTCGAGACCTCCAGAAGGTGAAAGCGCTCTCTCAACTGCTCCGGAGAGCTCCGAGCCCTGGATCGTCCGAATCGACACAGAACGCTGGCAGAGCAGCGCGGTGTGGCTCTCAGGATGCAGCTCGTGTGGTCCCCTCAATCAGCCTGCACGTTCGAGGATGGGACGGCAGACCGGAGATGCGAGCAGGCATTCACCGGGTGACTGCTGGCGTCCGCAAGCCATCGATGCCATGAAGATGAGGCATCTCAGGTCAAATTATACACGCACCACTCCCTCTCGCTTCAAAAAGGTTGAACGTCCAATTGTTCCTTGACAGTGGTCGAATACGCGTGGTAATCAGCGAATCTTCTCGAAGTCACGAGTAATGGGCCGTTAACTCAGTCGGTAGAGTATCTGCCTTTTAAGCAGAGAGTCGCGCGTTCGAGTCGCGCACGGCCCACCAATAAATGCCTTGACAATACAAGGGGCGTTCGTTAAAAGCCAGCTTGTTTTCGGTCCCCATCGTCTAGCCCGGTCCAGGACACCGGCCTTTCACGCCGGCAACACCGGTTCAAATCCGGTTGGGG
>CAZEOY010000514.1:1233-3293 GCA_964513835.1 uncultured Syntrophobacteraceae bacterium | reverse complement strand
GCGGCCGAGCAGCACCGATTCCGCATCGGGGCATGTGACGATGGTAGGTCCCACTCTGCCCCATGCAAGGGATGCACGCTCTACAAGGCCGCCATCCGCCCTTTGAACCAGTGCGGCAAGGCTCACCACAGAACAGCCGAGAGCGTTGCGGAGCCCCACCTTTTCAAAGTGGTGAAGGCTTTTCGGCGCCGGCTTGGGGACCCAGACCGCCGCAACGATTTCGCCTTCCTTCAGGCAAGTAACCCCTGGCCCGGTGATAAACTCCCTGATGTCCATCCGATGCTCTCCGCGCCCCGACCGGAGCTCCACCTCCGCATCCAGGACATACAGCGGGGGCAGTGTGTCTCCCGCCGGCGAAGCCGTACAGATATTGCCGCCAAGGGTCCCCATGTTGCGGATGAGAGGGGAGCCCAGCACTTTCAACGCCTGGACCAGCACCGGCAGGAGGGAGCTCACCCCTGAATTCGCCAGGAGTTGGGCGTGTGTGACGCACGACCCCATCCGGACGTATGCTCCACGCTCCCCAACACCTTTGAGCTCCTCGATCCTTTCCAGACAGATCAGTGTCCGAGGAGTGATGAGTCCGCTCCGCATCTTGACCAGCAGATCCGTTCCACCGGCGTAGACCGAAGCCTTGGGATGGTCATCGAGCATCGTCCACAGCTCACCCAGCGATGCAGGCAAAAGGACATCCCTCATGGGGCACTTCCCTCCTCCCCTCTCCCTGCAACAGCCTCCACGGCATCCACGATTTTCACGTAGCCCGTGCATCGGCAAAGGTTGCCGCTCAACCCTTCACGAATCTGGTCCCGGGTGGGATGCGGATTGTGACGGAGGAGATGCACCGCCGAAAGAACCATTCCCGGCGTGCAGAACCCGCATTGCACCGCTCCGTGCTCCACGAAAGCCTCCTGGACGGGATGCAGCCTCCCGGATGGCGCAAGGCCTTCGATGGTCATGACCTGCCGACCCTGAAGCTGCGCCGCCAGCATGAGGCATGACAGACGGCTTTCGCCGTCAACCAGAATGGTACATGCCCCGCATTCCCCGGCACCGCACCCTTCCTTGGTACCGGTCAGCCCAAGTTCCTCCCTCAGCAGCTCCGCAACTCGTCGATCGGGCGGAACCTCCACGGTGGTCTTTTCGCCATTCAGGATGAAGTCAATCTTCAAATCGATTCCCTCTCTGCTCCTGCATCGCCCGCAGCACCCGGTCGGCCCTGAGGGGTGGCCGCCGCAAGCCGCATCCCAAGGCATCCTCCACGGCGCCCGCAATGGCGGGCAAAGGCGCGTTCACCCCCACTTCACCGATGCCCTTCATGCCGAAGGGCCCCGTGGATTCCAAGGTTTCGACGGCAATCGAGGTGATTTCGGGAACATCCAGGGAGGTGGGGATGATATAGTTGGTGAAGTTGGAGCTCAGAATTCTGCCTTGCTCCAGGGTCACCTCTTCCATGAGACCATAGCCGATTCCCTGGGCGACCGCTCCCTGAACCTGCTGTTCGAAACCCTGGGGATTGAGGACACGCCCGCCGTCCGTCAGTGCCAGGTATTGCCTGACGTCGATCTTTCCGGTGAGTTCGTCCACCTCGACACAGGCGAGGTGGGCAGCGTAAGAAAAGAGCACATGTGGAAATCCGATGGTGAACTCTTTGCCGGACTCCGGCAGATCCTGGCACACTGGCATGATGAACTGGCTCATGCAAACGCGGTCCGTTTCCGGAAAGGTGCGCCCCAAGACATCCAGGAGAACCTCTTTTCCCGACGGCAGGTGCCTCACCCTGCCAGGCAAAAGCACCAGCCCTGCGGCCTCATCGAGCATCAGCATGAGGGCGGCCCGATGCAGGAGCTTCTCTTTGAGGCTCCGGCACGACTGGATCACGGCGTTGCCGATCTGGTAGCAACTGCCGCTGGCGTGCTGGCCTGTGTCGAAGAGCGTGAAGTCCGTATCGCCCGTGACGATGTGAATGTCTTCGTAGCGGATCCCCAGGGTCTCTGCCGCGATCTGGGCCATGGCGCCCTGAAGGTTCTGACCCAGGTCGGCTCCGCCGACCAGGAGGT
>CAZEOY010000514.1:0-1223 GCA_964513835.1 uncultured Syntrophobacteraceae bacterium | reverse complement strand
GTCGTGCGACCCGCGGACGAAGACCCCGAGGGGTGGGTTCGATCCGTGTCGGGCTGAGTGAGCTCCATGTGCGATGCATCCTGGCACAGGATCTCGCCGGCCATCTGCACGAAGGCGCTGGCATTGCCCTGCCCCATGTCCGAGACGCCGTTGTAGACCCGGATCTTCCCTTTTCGAGTCAACTCCACCTTGGCGATGGCGGAATCCGGCAGCCCCCGGCCATAGCCCATGCCGTTGAAGACGGCCGCGACCCCGACGCCCCGCCGTTTGAAACGCCCTGCCTCTTCCTTCCACTTCCTGCGGCGGGTCCAAAGGGGATGGCGGGCCAGCGATTCCAAGCAGGGCTCGATCCCGGTCGAGTGGACGAGGGTCACGCCACAGCCGTTTTTGTCACCCCGGCGAAGTGCGTTCTTGCGCCGAATCTCAAGCCGGCACATGCCCAGGTCGCGGGCCAGTCGGTCCATCATGCGCTCGAAGGCAAAGGCCACCTGGCAGACGCCGAATCCGCGCATGGCCCCGCTGATGGGATTGTTGGTGTAGACGCACCAGCCCTGGATCAATGCGTTGGGAATGCGGTACGGGCCACACGCGTGCTCCATGCCGAGGGCCATGACCTCGCCGCCGAGATGGGCGTAGGGACCCGTATCGTAGTGGAGCCTGCACTGGAGCGCATGCAGCATACCGTCCGCCCTGGCGCCCAACCGGTAGCTCATGTGAACCGGATGACGTTTGTATCCTCCGATGAGGCTCTCCTCGCGCTCCCACCACATCTTCACGGGTCTTCCCCCGGCGTGAAGGGCTCCCAGCGCCAGGAAGCACTGGACCGTTGCACCGTCCTTTCCCCCGAATCCCCCGCCCAGATATGGGCTCAGGACCCGAATGGCGTTGAAATCCAGCCCCAGTGCGTTGGCCACCTCGAAGCGGTCTCGGAAAGGCGCCTGGGTGGAAACGATCATGACGATCCGGCCATCAGCCTCCTGCCAGGCCAGACCATTCTGAGTCTCGATAAAGGCATGGTCCTGCGACGGGACATCGAAGGCGTCCTCCACGACCACCTCGCATTCAGCCAGGGCACTGAGACCTGCCCCCGTCTCGATGGTAGCGTGGAGCAGGAGGTTGCCCGACTCGTGCACCCGGGGAGCACCCTCCACCAGAGCCGCCCGGGGATCGATCACCCCCGGAAGGGGCTCCGGGTCGATCCGGAGCAGCTCCAGGGCCCTGCG
>CAZEOY010000513.1:0-3303 GCA_964513835.1 uncultured Syntrophobacteraceae bacterium | reverse complement strand
TGCTGCCGAGACCGACAATGTGAATCGCTGAGCGGATGAAATCATCGTTGAGCAGTTCTCCGGGAGAGGGCTTGGGGTCCACGATATCAGGAGAGAATGATGATGCTCTTCGCGGCCGTGTTTCAGCGGCCGGTTCAAACGTTGGCCGGGGCTGTTCTGCTGGACGCATTCCTCACCTCGTTTGAAGGGGGGCTTTCCTATTTCATTATTTGATGATTTATTCATAAATACGTCGAATGTACCCGTTCACAGAGATGATGGAGATCGAGCAAATGCAGCGAGCAGTTGTTGTTATCGCAGTGGTTTTGGCATTTACCCTCCTGAGGGCATCATGGGTCATGCCCATGGTGGTCAAGGAAGCCGGGGAATGGATCGTCGTGTGGGATGAACCCGCAGCGTATGGCAGACTGCAAGGCGATGAGATCACCCTGGAAGGTCGCCTCATCGTTGAGAACTACGGCAGACCGGGCGAGAGGTATATTCGAGCGCCCCTTCGATACTGGCTCCAAACGCCGGAGCGAAAACTGCCGCTCAGCCCACCTCGGGATTCCGTGTTCATGCCTCTGGACGGAAAGACCGTGCAGATTAAAGGCAAGCTCCATAGTGATCCCGGGGGAATTGAGACCTTGTGGGTCCGCCTGATCCGTGTATCCCGTTCTGAGGAGGAGCAGCCCACGGAAGACATTCCCGCATCTCCGCACAACGCTTCCCCAAGGGGCAGCCGGCCTTGATGCTCGCGCAAGGCGGCCAAGCTCGCTTCCGCAGATCCCCTCCCTGTTTCCTGCAAGCAGGTTGCAGCGGTGCACGGCTCTCCCGAGGGTTCATCAGCGAATAATACTTGCGGGCTTTGTGATCATCGCATGGAGGTCTTACTTTTAAGCCTGCAAAGATTACGGCCACCCGGCCAGGCAATGCATTGAAACAGAATCGTTTCACTCTGGCCACCGTGGCACAGTCGCAGTCTTGGCATCCTGCATTGCCTGAATTCTCAAGCGCGCCGCATTCAGATTATGGAGATGCGCCTCGCTCCAGAAAGGAGAAACATCATGAGCCTTGACTTCAACAGGACGCGATCCTTGAAAGCCACAACAGTCCTTGTTGCGCTGGTTTTCACCAGTTCGTTATTCCTGTTCGCGGATGTTACCCTGGCCAAACGTGGCGGGAGTGACGACCGAGCTCGTTTCTACGGCATCGTTCAATCAATGCCGCTACAGGGGCTTCATGGCGACTGGGTGATTGGCGGACGCTCCATCACAACGGGTCCGCATACACAGTTTGATCAGAGCGAAGGACCTTTGGTGGTTGGAGGATGTGCGAAGGTGGATTTTCGCAACGGAAGGCTCCATGAAATCGACAGTGAGCCATTGAGGGATTGCCCATGACAATCCGGAGAACAGGATAAAGACCCTGTGTTCCACCTGGCGGCCTCGGAAGGCCCGGCCTGCAGGTCATCCTTCGAGCTTGCGCCCCCTTGGGCATGGACGCGACGATGCCACAGGATCTGCAGCGGGCCTGATGGGTTGCAGGGTCTGAGCGGAAGGTGTTGGATCGGCCGGCCCTCATGGGCGGCGCGTGAAGACCAGGACTCCATTCTGTCCGCCGAATCCGAATGAATTGGAAAGGGCGGCCTTCAGCGCCACTTCCCGTGCCTCATTTGGGACGATGTTGAGGTCGCATTCCGGGTCTTTCGTCCGGTAGTTGATGGTGGGCGGGATGATACCGTGATACAGGGTGAGAACGGTAGCGACGGCCTCAATGGCGCCGGCGGCGCCGAGCGTATGGCCGATCATGGACTTGTTGGAACTCACCAGAACGTCTCGGCAGGAAGCGCCAAAGGCTCGCTTGATGGCGTGACTCTCCACCCGGTCGTTCACCTTGGTGGACGTCCCGTGCGCATTGATATGCCCGATGTCCTCCGGGTTGAGCCCCGCGTTTTTCAAGGCCTGCTCCATGGCCATGGCAGCCGAACGGCCATCCGCTTCGGGAATGGCGATATTGTAGGCATCGCTCGTCATGCCGAACCCTGCGACGCCGGCCAGCACCGGTGCACCACGCTTGCCGGCATGTTCGAATGTCTCCAGCACGAGGACTGCAGCGCCCTCGCCCATGACGAATCCGTCCCTTTCCGCATCGAAAGGTCGGCTGGCTTCCTGGTACCGGTCGTTCCGCTCGGAGAGCACCCCCATACAGGAGTACCCATCCAGTACAAACGGAGTGATGGTGGACTCCGCCCCCCCCGCCAGCACAACGTCGGCATACCCCTGTTTGAGGATGCCGACGGCGATCCCGATGGCATGGCACCCGGTCGCGCAGGCCGTCGAGACACCCAGGTTGGGGCCGTGAATACCCAGGGCGATGCCCACATTGGATGAAGGCATATTGGGGATGACTTTGGGCACTGTCAAAGGATTCACCGACCCCGGGCCCTTTTCCTGGAACCTCAGCAGTTGTTCTTCGAGAGTGGTATAGTCCCCTGCGGCCGAGCCCAGCACGCAACCTACGCGCGATCTGTCCTCTCTTTCAAGATCCAGCCCGGCATCATGTACAGCCTCGCAGGCAGCACAGACCGCAAATTGAGAGACCCTCGCCATCCTTCGGAGCTGCTTGTGGCTCAGCCAGCTCTCCGGTGCGAACGATGTTACCTCTGCCGCAATGCGAGTCTTGTGCCGGGATGGATCGAACGCCCCGATGGGTCTGACCCCTGAGACTCCATCGACAAGGGAATTCCAGAATATCGTTTTCTCGCACCCGATGCATGAGATGACGCCGACGCCTGTGACCACCACATGATTCGAATCGACCATTCCAACTCCGTTCAGATGAGAAGCAAGCAGCGGGGAGCGGCCCGCTGCCGAGGATCCAATCACCGTGCCACTGTTCAAATGAACATCATATATTCAGGAACATACATGAGAGAACGGATATGCGCCCCCAGATCATCGGGTCTGGGCATGGCTGCCAGGCCCCGCTCATAGGCCACTTCGGCCACGGCCTCGGCAATGACCAGAGAAACCTCGCGGATCCGAGTGAGAGGCGGATAGATGCGCCCCTCGTCCAGGTCGCTCGCCGAAACCTGCCTGGCCAGAGTCTTGGCGGCGACGAAAAACATCTCGTCCGTGACCCGGGAGGCCATACAGGAGATGGCGCCCATGCCCACGCCGGGAAAGATGTAAACGTTGTTCCCCTGGGCGGGGAAGAAGGTCTTTTCCTTGACCGTTACCGGATCGAAAGGACTTCCGCTCGCGAAAATGGCCCTTCCGTCCGTCCACCTGTAGGCCTCTTCGGCACTGCATTCCGTATTGG
>CAZEOY010000512.1:0-3305 GCA_964513835.1 uncultured Syntrophobacteraceae bacterium | reverse complement strand
GCGACGAACAGAGCAGACGTTATAAGCTGGGAGCACGCACCATCGCGCTGGCCCATTCCTTCCTGCAGAGAGGTGAAATGGTTCAGCAGGTCAAGCCCCTGGTGGACGAGGTCCATACAAAATACGATCTGCACGTGGACGTCGGCATGGTCCAGAATGATGCCATTTATGTCATCTACCGTCGGGAGTCCAAAGACACCCTGGCCTTCAGGCACTTCACCACCGGCTTTGGGCTCTATTATCTCGCGACGGGTAAGGCGGCCATGGCGTTCATGGAGGAAAAGGAGCTTCATCGGCTTCTGGGCCGCTTGATGCTCGAGCCTAAAACGGAACGGACCATCTGCGACAAGGCGCGACTGATCGCAGAACTGAGGGAGATACAGGCAAGGGGATATTCCCTCAACCGCGAAGAATATATGCCGGGACTCATCGCCATAGGAGCTCCCCTCATCAATCTTCGGAGTCAGAGGGTGGTCGGGGGTGTGAGCTTCGATTCGTCTACGGCACAATACTCTATTGAGGAATTTGAAGAAAGGTACGCGATCCTTTTGGTAGAGTTGGCCAAGAAGCTCTCGGCAGTCATCTCCACTTGAATTTCCTGGCGGGGGCATTCCCTTGGCCGCACTATAAAATATATCAGCGGATGAAATCGGGGGCAGGAATTCTCACCTCAGGGAGGGGACCCCGCCTGTAACAAAGTACTCAATTCAATCTACATCAAACCTAGGGAGGTCAGTTTTATGAAGAAAGTTCTCGCCGTTTGTTTGATCAGCCTCTTTGCCCTGGCGGGTGTTGCCATGGCGGAAGACACCGTTCGCGTGGGAGTCTATCTTCCCCTCACCGGCCAGAATGCTTTCGGCGGCCAGCTGGAGCTCGAGGGTGTCCAGATGGCCCACAAGGAAGCGCCCGAAGTGCTCGGGAAGAAGGTGGAGCTCTTCATCGTGGACAACAAATCCGACAAGGTTGAAGCGGCCAATGCCGTGAAGCGGCTCATCGACAAGGAAAAAGCGCACGTCATCATCGGAACCTACGGGTCGTCCCTCGCCATGGCCGGCGGAGAGGTGGCCGAGAAAGCCGGCATTCCCGTGGTGGGCACCTCCTGCACGAATCCCCTTGTGACCATGGGCAAGAAACACATCTTCCGGGTTTGCTTCATCGACCCCTACCAGGGCGCCGGCGCCGCAACCTATGCCTACAAGGAATTGGGCCTGAAGACCGCCGCTATCCTCGTCGACATCGCGAGCGACTACTCGGTGGGCCTGGCCAACTACTTCACCAAATCCTTCGAGAAGCTGGGGGGCCAGGTGGTTTCCAAGCTGAACTACCAGTCCGGAGACCAGGACTTTACCGCTCAGTTGACCGAGATCATCAGCAAGAAGCCTGACGTGCTCTTCATCCCCTCCTATTTCGCCGAAGGCGCCATTATCATGAAGCAGGCCAAGGAACTGGGCGCCAAGTTCCGGATCATGGGAGGCGACGCCATGGACAATCCCAAGATTGTCGAGATCGGCGGCTCGGCCGTGGAAGGCTTCGTTCAGACCACGTTCCCCTACGATCCTTCCATGAAGGACATGAACCCGGTCGCCAAACAGTTCACCGAGAACTGGAAGAAGATGTATCCGGAAAAAGAGACCAATGTGAACGCGGCATTGGGCTATGACGCCTACATGATCATCATCGACGCCATCAAGCGGGCCGGCAGGGTGGACCCTGCGGCCATCAGCAAGGCCCTGGCCGAGACCAAAGGCTTCGAGGGCGTGACAGGCATCACTACGATCAATGCCACCCACGACGCCGAAAAGCCCGTCGGCCTGGTGGAGATCAAGGACGGAAAGAAGCTCTTCGTCGGCACCATCACGCCGGAGATGTAAAGTAGTTGCGAGTTGCTGGTTCCTGGTCGAGGCCTCAACCCAGTGACCAGTGACCAGTAACGAGTAACGAGTAACGAGTACCCAGGAACTTCTTTCCATGAACTTTGCCATGTTCATGCAGCATCTGCTGAACGGTCTGACCCTCGGGAGCCTGTACGCCCTCATCGCCATCGGCTACACCATGGTCTACGGCATCCTGCGGCTCATCAACTTCGCCCACAGCGAAATCTTCATGCTGGGCGCCTATTTTGTCTTCTGGGGGATCACGCTGATCCACCTGCCCTGGCCCGTGGCCATTGTCGGGGCCATTCTCGTGGTCGCCGCCGTCGGGGTGCTGGTGGATCGGATCGCCTACCGACCGCTCCGCGACGCCCCGCGAATCTCGGCCCTCATCAGCGCCATCGGCGTTTCCTTCTTCCTGCAGAATTTCGCCATCGTGGTGTTTTCCGCCATCCCGAGGGAGGTCTACCGGCCTGAGTGGCTGGAGGAGGTGATCCTGGTGGGGGGCGTCCGTATCCTGCCTCTGACCCTGGTCGTGCCCGTCCTGTCGTTTGTGCTCATGCTGGGACTCATCACCATCGTTTACCGGACAAAACCGGGACTGGGCATGCGAGCCATCTCCAAGGACATCGAAACGAGCTACACCATGGGAGTGCCCGTCAACCGGGTCATCGCCCTCACCTTTGCCATCGGATCGGCCCTGGCCGCGGCTTCGGGGATCATGTGGTCCCTGCGCTACCCGCAGCTTCAGCCGATCATGGGCGTCATCCCGGGATTCAAGGCCTTTATCGCGGCGGTGGTGGGCGGCATCGGGTCCATCCAGGGCGCGGTGATCGGAGGCGTGGGGCTGGGGCTGGTCGAGATCATGACGGTGGCCGTCTTCCCGGATCTTGCAGGCTACCGGGACGCCTTCGCCTTCATCCTGCTCATCGTCATCCTGCTGATCAAGCCCACGGGGCTGCTGGGTGAGAAGCTGGAGGACAAGGTGTAATGGATCCGAAGACCAAAATCGGCCTGAATCTTGCCTCGGCGGCGTCCCTGGCGCTCTTCATCCGGTGGGCTGAAGGAAGCCTGGGCGGCTACTCCATCCAGATCCTCAATCTCATTGCCATCAACATCATCCTGGCCCTGAGCCTCAACCTCATCTACGGCTTCACCGGCATGTTCAGCCTGGGGCATGCGGGCTTCATGGCCGTCGGGGCCTATGTCTGCTCCATCCTGATCATGACCCCGGCGCAGAAGGAGATGCTCTTCCTGCTGGAACAGCCCTACGGGTGGGTCCTCAATTCACATGCTCCGTTCATCGTGGCGGTGATTGCGGGCGGCGTCGCGGCGGCCGTTCTGGGGATCGTGGTGGGCATCCCCCTGCTGCGCCTTGGAGATGATTACCTGGGCATCGCGACCCTGGGACTCGCCGAGATCATCCGGGTCCTC
>CAZEOY010000511.1:0-3310 GCA_964513835.1 uncultured Syntrophobacteraceae bacterium | reverse complement strand
GAGGAGCGACTTCATCAACCTGGAGAGGGATCTGGGAGGCTTCGAGTGAAAGCCGGGCCTTGCCTGAAAGACGAGGTCGGCCTGGCGGGCTGGAAGGACCACCTGGAGCACTACTGCTCAGGAAAAATGGTCAGTGCCGCGACGGCGGTCTCGAAGATCAAGAACGGCAGCCGGGTGTTCATCGGGACGGGCTGCGGGGAGCCCCAGCAGCTGATCCGGGCCATGGTCGCGGAAACCAGCCTGCACGACATCCAGATTCACCAGATGCTCTCGGATACCCTGGCCCGTTACATCGACGACCCGTCTTTTCTGAGACGCTTTTCCCTCAAGCTCTTCTTCATCAGTTTCGTCATGCGTCGAGCCGCTTTCGAAGGCAAGCTCGATTATCTCCCGGCCTACCTTTCACAAATCCCGAGGCTGTTTTCCAGTCGGAGCATTGGCCTGGACGTGGCGCTGGTCCAGGTCAGCCCCCCCGACCGGTGGGGCTACTGCAGCCTGGGGGTTTCGGTGGACATCACCCGGTCGGGGATCGACAATTCGAAGCTCATCATCGCCCAGATAAACCCCAGAATGCCCCGGACTCTCGGGGACACGTTCGTTCACCTGGACCAGATCGATTATGTCGTTCCTTTCGAGGAGACGCTCATCGGCTTTGTCTCGAAGGGTGGGCACAAGGAGATCATGTCTATCGGCTCGTACGCGGAGGGTGAGCACAACAGGGCGGAGGTGGCTTTCGTCGTGAGAGAGGATTATCAGCGACAAGGGATTGGAAGCCATCTGCTCGTTGCCCTCGAGCGAATCGCCGTGGAAAACGGGTACCGGGGCTTCACGGCAACCGTACTCAAGGAAAACAAAGGCATGATCCAGGTGTTTCAGAAGAGATACCCCGATGCAACGATTTCGTGGAACGGCGGGGACGTCGAGATAACCATGGATTTCGGCGTCGACACGTCGAGTGCCAGGCAGTAACCCTGTGTCGATGGGAGACCATGACGAGAGAGAGGATGGACGAGGATGACGGACAAGACGGTCAGCATAGGCAAAGTGTTTGATGATAGTCCCTTTACTCCGTACCAGGTCCTGGTCTGCAGTCTTTGTTTTCTGGTCACGTTCCTGGACGGATTTGACCTGACGGTGGTGGGAGTGGCGCTGCCGAAGATTGCCGATTTCCTGCACTCAGAACCGAGCGCGCTGGGATTGGCGTTGAGCGCCGGCCAATTCGGGCCCCTGCTCGGGGCGGTTGTGCTGGGGATGCTCGCGGACCGCTGGGGCCGCAAGTGGATGCTGTTCATCTCTGCGGTGATTTTCGGCGTGTTCACCTTCCTGACCGCCTTCATCACCAGCGTGGGGGAGCTGGCCCTGGTGCGCTTCCTGGCCGGAATAGGGCTGGGTGGGGCCGTTCCCAATGCCCTCACCTTCGGGTCGGAGTACTCTCCCAGACGCGCACGGTCAGGCATGGTCGCCACGATGTATGCAGGTATGCCTGCCGGGGCCATGGCAGGAGGTCTGTCCGCCGCCTATCTGATTCCCCATTTTGGCTGGCAGTCGCTCTTCCTGGTTGGCGGATGCGCTCCTGTTCTGGTGGGTGTCATGGTTGCGCTGGCTCTCCCCGAATCGCTGGAATTCCTGGTTCGGCGAAACAGGGGGCGTGACAGGACGAGGGCCCGCAAGATCGTCTCCAGGATTGCCCCTGCATTGGCAAACGATGAGGGGGTGCAGTTCGTCTCGACTGAAAAGAAGGTTTCCGGGGTGCCGGTCAAGCGCCTTTTCACGGAAGGGCGTGCCCTCACAACGGTGCTGCTCTGGGTCATTTGCTCAGGGGCCCTCTATCTGCTCTGGATACTCAACACCTGGTCGCCCACCCTGCTTCGCAACAGCGGCGCTACGATCCAGCAGTACAGCCTGGCCTACGCCTATCTCTGTTTTGGAGCTGTCGTTTCTTCCGTCTTCATCGGTCGATCCATGGACAGGTTCAATCCCTTCAGGGTCCTGCAGGTCGGGTTCATTCTCGCGTCGCTGAGCCTCGTGGCCTTCGGCATCGGTGCAAGCAGCGGGTCTTTCGCCGTCATCGCGGTGCTGTCCGTCGTTTGCGGGATTTGCATCAACGGTAGCCAGACGGGCACGCTGGCCGTCGCCACGGTCTCCTACCCCTCCGCCATTCGGGGGACCGGCATCGGTTGGGCATACGCCGTCGCCAAGATCGGCGCCATGCTCGCTCCCGTGATGGGAGGTATTCTGCTCAGTCGTAACTGGAGCGTCAGCCAGCTGTGCGGTGCAAACGCCCTGGTGGGACTCTTCACCGCAGGAGTTCTCGTCGTCCTGCAAAGACACGTGGCTGCAGGAGCCGTCAACAGAGAGCGGTCCGCAAGGAGCGAGGCAACAGTCGAGTCCGCAATCAGCGGTTCCCGTGCAATTGCAGAACCGTGACAGTTTAGGGCTATCTGGAAAGGTGTTCCCATATTCTTACTCATGGTCTGTAGCTTCAATAAGGATCCATTGTAGCTTTGAAGGCGTTGACCTGCCCATCTGCCAGTGCTATCTTACCATCATTACCTACTGGCAGCCTGTCGGAGGAATCTGGAGTACCAGGCCAATTCCCACGAGGACGGAAACAGATCTGTACGCTGGGTTAACGGGTTTTGCTGCACCAGCCCTCGCCGGGGGTACTGGGGATGGGTTCCCGGCTTCGCGCTGGTTTTTGTGGCGGCAGACAGGGTTGCCTCAACCAAGGCCGAACGGATGGTGACGAGAAAGAATGCTATGGGACAAGAAAACGCAGCCGGCACCGCCAACGATCCAGTGCCTTCAGCGGGAACCTCACAGGCGAAGGTGAAGTTCGAGGTATTCGGGGAGGAGATGCTCGAAAAAGAGGACAAGGACTTCAGCGGCGTTCTCTCCACCGCCAAGACCGCCCTCACGCTCCTCTCCGATCCCCTCATCGCCAGGAACACCGCCGCCAGCGACTTCACCATCAACGATCTCGTCAACTTCAAGCACCCCATCTCCCTCTACCTGGTCGTCCCGCCCAGCGACAAAATGCGTCTCCGCCCTTTGATCCGAGTCATCTTCACCATCCTCGTCAATCGCCTCACCGAAAAGCTGGAGTTCCACGGCGCTGAGCAGCAAAGCAACGTTAAATTTCTCCGGCTCCCGTCTCTCGCCGGTAATGAATCACGTCAACGCCACGGTGGACCAGACCGAGCGCCCCTTGCTCACGCCCGACGAAGTGATGCGAATCCGTCCACCCAAGAAGACCGGCCACGGCACCAACTCCGAACGCATCACGACGCCCGGCGACATGCTCATCTTC
>CAZEOY010000510.1:0-3317 GCA_964513835.1 uncultured Syntrophobacteraceae bacterium | reverse complement strand
GAGCCAGAAAGACCTGCGCGTTCAGAACCTCCAGGAAGATGACCAGTTGCTCTTTGTACTGGAGCGTCGTCATGCGCTCGTCTTCTTCGGCCTGCTTGAGGGCGGCCCGGGCCGTCTCAATATTGGCCCGAGCGACCTGCAGCTGCTCATAGGCGTCCTCCACCTGGAGCTGAACCTGCTGCACCAGGTTCCTCCGGCGCTCCGTGAGCGCCATTTGACGGTGCAGGAGCTCTTTGATGGAGGCGTCCGTCTTCCCGCCCTCGAACAGGTTCCAGTTCATGCGGACTCCCACCGCAGCATTGTGCTCGTTCGTGAATTCGTTGTTTGTGGCGAAAAAGTCGTTCCCGTCCCGGTAATACTGAGCGAACGCCGAAACCTGCGGATAATAGCGGCTCCTGGCCGCCACCATCCCCTCCTGCGCCTGCCGTATGGCTTCATCCGACTCCAGGATCTCCGGCCTCTGCTTTTCAGCCAGCGCGTAGTGGTATTCGAGGTCCGGGGTATGGTGCAGAACAATCTCCTCCTCGGCCAGCTCAAGCTTTGTCGCGGTGGGGATGTCCAGGAGCTGGTTGAGCCGGGATCTCAGAATCGTCACATCCTTCATGGCCGCGCGCTCCCTCTGGAGGGCCTGGGCAGCGGCCACATCGGCTTTCAGCACATCGTTCAGGGCAGTAAGGCCCTGTTGGTAACTGGCTTCAGCATTCTTCTTCTGTACCTCGAGGCTTCTGACGTTGTCCCTGGCCACCTGCACCAGCTTCTCCCCCAGCAGCACCTGGAAAAACGCCCTCTGGATGTCCCTCTGGACATCCAGACGCGTCCCGTCCTGCCGATACTCGGCGATGCGCCGGTCCATCTTGGAGATGTTGTGCTGGGCCGTGAGACCAAACCCTGTGAAAAGGGGTTGAGACAGCTCGACCTCCCAACGGTTCTGGTTCAAATAGCCCGTCTGGAATGTTGCAGGCCCGCCCGGCTGTTCCCCCACGCCTTCCCCGCCCAGCGAGGCGAAGGGGTCGTCCTTGAGACGCTGATATCGGTATGCGCCATCCAGTTTGGGCAGAAAGCCCGCCCGGGTCTGCCTCACCTGCTGCCCTGCCGCAGCCACGTCTTGTCCGGCGGCTTTCAGAAGGCGATTGTACTGCAGCCCGTACTCGACGGCTTGCTCGACGGACAGCGGCTGAACCGGCAGAGGCTTGGGTGCATTCTGAGCCCAGGCCGCCGACGCAGGGAAGATGATCCATGCCGCAAAGGCGAAGGTTGCCATCCCTTTTCTCAAATGAGCCATGCCTCTCACGCCTTTTTTTCCCATGGAGGATTCTTCGGACTCCGGATCGCAGGGTCGTTCGCACATCCCCCTTGCTGCAGAAGCAGTCGGAGAGCCTGGTCTCCCTGCTTTCGAGCCGCACAGGGGAAAGATCACTCAACTCAAGAGTGGTCCACCAGTCGAGCCAGGAGCGCGAGGCTCAGCTCCGGCAGCCCGCTTGCCACGTAATCCGCTTCAGTCTTCAGCTGCTCGATGGAATAGGAGTGGGCCACTCCCACTACAAACATCCCGGCCCGCCTGGCCGACTGCATGCCTGCGGGAGTGTCTTCGATGGCGACACATTCCCGCGCTGTCAGATCCGCAAGCCCGAAATGCTCCCGCACCCTTGTCATGGCCTTGAGGTAGGTCTCGGGGTCCGGCTTGCTGTGCTCCACCTCGTCGGCAGCCACAATGACCGGAAAAGCTTTCTGAAGTCCCAGGCCCAGAACGAATGTTTCCACCTCGTGGCGCAGCGCACCGGACGCCACCGCCAGTGGGACCCCTCCCTCGGCCAGTTCGCGCACCAGCTCGACCACACCTGGAAATGTCGGAACACCCCGGGCAATGATACGTTTCAGGGCCTCCTCCTTGGCCAGCATGAATTCCGACAGCTGGCCGCCGCCCAGGGGCCTGGATCCCTCCCGGAAAGCCTCGCGGAAGGCATCGCGGTCGTCGAAGCCGATGTAGTGCTTCAGGTAGTGTTCGTAATCGAAGCCCAGACCGAGCGGTTGAAGGACCTCTTGAAACGCAGCATAGTGGAGGGGTTCCGTATCGACCAGAATACCGTCGCAATCGAAGATGACCGCTTTCAATCGAGAGTGTATAGACAATGACAGCCTCGCCGCAATTTGGAGTTTGTTAAAACAGGGTCAGAACCACCATCCAGCCGGATGGGGTGCTGTCCAAAATCTAGCACGAATCCGGAGGTGTCACCAAATGTTTCTGTTGACTGCGCGCCACACGACGGCACGGCCGCCAGGACCTCGAGCAGCCGATCTCCTGCAAGCAACCTGGAAAAGGCCGGCAAATCGCGTTAGAATCGTAAGCTCAAGCATTCACTCTCGGGATGGGGGCCCGCACCATGGGGGGCGGGGGGGCAACGTCGTTGACTTGAGGGGTGGCACGGGCTAAACGGAGCTTGCCCCGGGTCGAAAAGTCTCACATGGGCGGGCTTCGTCTCGCCCATGGCACCCTGCAGGCCTGAGCCCAATCAGCTTGAGTCAGCAGCATTGGGGGAGGGAGGATTCAGGTGGGAGTCGTGCCATCGTGATCGCTGCACAGGCAATAAGCAAGTTTCTCGCCAAGAGAGAGCTCTTCCGCGACGTCTCGTTCCACATCAACCCCGGTGACCGCATTGGGCTCATCGGGTCCAATGGAGCGGGAAAGTCCACCCTCATGCACATCCTGCTTGGCGAGATGGAGCCCGACTCGGGCCTGGTGTCACGCTCCAAACATCTGCGCATGGGATACCTCCCGCAGCAGTGGAGTCCCATCCGGGGAAAGACCATCCTCGCCTACGCCATCGATATCGACCGGACGGTTCAGTCGGTCCGCAGTGAACTGCGGGCCGTGGAGGAACGGCTCCAATCCACCGCCGGCAGTCCCGACTTTCAGGAAGACGTCCTGCTCCAGGCGCACCTCCTCGAAAAAATGGAGACCCTGGGAGGCTACGATCTCGAAGCACGGGCGAGCAAAGTGCTGACGGGGCTCGGTTTCAACACGGAGAGGCTTCAGCAGCCCGTCTCCAGCCTGAGCGGCGGATGGGTCATGCGGCTTGAACTGGGGCGCCTGCTCCTCTCCGAGCCCGACCTGATGCTCCTGGACGAACCCACCAACCACCTGGACCTGGACGCCCTCATGTGGCTGGAGGACTACCTGCTCAACACCCGCTCCGCCGTTCTCATCGTCGCCCATGACCGGGCCTTCCTCAACCGCATCGTTCAGAGGGTTTTCGAGCTGGAATTGGGGAGGTTCCAGGAATACTCCGGCAACTACGATTTCTACCTGTTGGAAAAGG
>CAZEOY010000509.1:0-3324 GCA_964513835.1 uncultured Syntrophobacteraceae bacterium | reverse complement strand
CTGGAGAGGTATGCTCCGGGCCTCCTCGCCTTCCTGCGCGGGGACATCGTCGGCGAGATCAAGCGGCGCATCTTCGAGGGGCTGGATTACCTCTTCAACGGATTCGGTGAGCGGATTCAGAGGGAGGGCCTGGTTCCGGCGCTTCGCGGCGTCTTTGGCGAGCTCACGGGGACTGCTGCTCAAATCGCCGTTGACCTGGCCCATGGAAACTGCAGCTCACTTTGCGATGCCGTCCAAACCATCGCGGCCTTTGGCGAACGGCTCATGGGACCCGCCTTCGACGAAATCCGCGCACTGCTCAGCGAGGCCGGCGAATTCCTGGGAGGCCTCTGGAACGACTTCGGCGCCCCGGGGGTGGAAATCCTGAGCGACCTGGCCGGAAGCGCCTGGGAGTGGATTTCCACCCAGGCCCAATGGTTGTGGGACCAGACGGCGGACATTCGCGGGTGGATTGCCGGAGCCTGGCGGGAGTTCAAGGACATCTTCAGCCTGGCCTGGGACGGCGCCGGAGATGTGCTTTCCTGGCTGCGTGACAAGGCACAGGAGGCCTGGGACGGTGTCAGGGAGGAACTGGGTCCCTATCTCCTTCCCCTCCAGATCGCCGCGGGGGTCTTTGCTCTGTTTACTCCGGTGGGTCCGATCGTCGCCATCGGCGTCGGGGGGCCGCTGTTGTGGCAGGGCATCAGCTGGCTGCGTGAGAACTGGGACGACATCGGGATCATCGCAAGGGCGCGCGAGCTCCTTCATCAGCAGATCCTGCCGGCGATTCAGGCCGGACTGGTGTGGTTTCAGGGAGTCCTGCAGAGTGGCGCCGAGTGGCTCACGGGCATCATGGCGCAGATCTCTGCTGCAGTAGCCAGTCTGCTGGCCTCTCTGGGGGCGCTGCCCGTCCTGCGGAGGCTCTTTGAGGCCGTGTCGCGCCTCGCCCATCGGGTCATGGAAGCGGTGAGGTGGTTCCTCGATGAGCTGGTCATCCTTCTGCGCGACCTGAAGCAGTTGGCCATAGACTTTCTGACCTTCATCCGCCCCATCGCCGTTCTCGTCGGCGCCATCCTGATCTTTCCCGTCAACCCGTTCATTCTCCCCATCGTATTGACCGGCTGGGCCTGGCGATTGGCGCCCGATTGCGTGAAACCGCCCATCATCGACTTCTTTATCGATTGTGCCATCGCGGTGATCCGCGCCATGCCCGACTTCGCGAACTTTGGAGATGCGTGGCCGCGGGCGAAGACCGTCATCGTTGAGTCGCTGGAAACCGCCCGGGCTGAGCCCATGGAGCAGAAGATCGCCATGTCCGATCGGGTGGCCCGGATGATGACCGGCGAGGACTTTTCCTGGATTGGCAACCTCATTGCGGCAGCGCGGGAGATGCCGAGCCACTTCTGGGGACAGGCCCAGGAGGAGCTCATCGGCATGGACCTCACTCAGCCGCTTCCCTTCGAGCGGACTGACACAACGCCGCAGCCCACGGGGGTGCTGCGCCGGGCCGCCGACAGCATGGAGCCAGGACTGGAGCAGCGACTGCTTCAATCCACGCTGGCCGATGGTGAAGTGGAGGTCGACCGCGTGGCCCTCACCGACTGGCATGCCGAGATGGTGGCTCAACTGAACCTTCCCGAGGGCGGGCTTCACTACATTGGGGACGGGCCGGGTGAGATGGGCGCCATTGATCTGGGCGGAGGTGAACCCGGCACGGAGGGAGCGGCCCCGGGCGCCCCGGAGGATGTGGAGGCGCGGCTCCAGGAAATGATAAACCAGCCCCTCAACCTCCCCTGTGATCAGGAAGCTCCATCGAGTGCACCTGAGCCACAGCAGGCAGCGGCAAGCCAGGAGATGCCCGATGCTCTGAAGATCGGTCCACTCACTCAGGGGCAGCGAGCCCATTATCTCCTCAATCGCATGGGCAAGGGCATTTCCCACTGGTTCGACTGCAACAAGCATTGGGTCATACCTTCCATCATCGTTGCCATTGTCGCCCTGATCGCGCTGGAAATCCTGACCGAAGGGGCCATCACGGCAGCACTTCCGGCCATCGCGGAAATCCTGGGGCTGATCTTCGTTGGGATTGCCTTCGTCAAGGTGGCTTATTATCTGGGCGAGTTTCTGGCTCTCGGGGCGATCGGGCAGGTTAGCGATGCGGCAAGGGCACTGGCGCGCGGCCTGGCCGTAGGCGCCATTGAACTGATATTCGCACTGCTGTTCAACATCGACGAGTTGATTCGCGCTGTACGCGGAGGCGCCAAGGCAGCGGCTGAGGCGGCGATGGGCGGCGTACGCGGGGTGGTGACGCGGGGTGTCGGGGCTGCACGCGACCTGGGACGCACGGCCCTCAGAGGAGCGGAAGCCGCCGGACGCAACGTGCTGGGAGCAGGACGCGCGCTGGTGCGCTCGGGCAGAGTGGTGATCTCGGGAGCCCGGGACGGCATCGGGAGCGGTGTGCGCAGCCTCGGCCAGCTCCTGCGCCGCCTGCGCAGCCAGCTGCGCGAATTCCGGGGCTTCCGGTTCAAAAGGCAGGGGCGCTGGCTCCTGCTGCAGGCGCTGTTCAACCCGTGGGTGACCATTGCCCGCGGACGGTTGGAAGTGACCGAAGAGGGCCGGCCGCGCGCCGTTTTCTTCACGGACGAAGAACTGGCGGCGGCCCGGCGCGGAGGTGAGCCGGGGACGGGCCCGGTGCGTCCCTATGAAGTGGCGGATTACAACACGACCAGGGCACCCCGCCCCGGGCAGCCAGCGGGGACAGGCGGTCGCCGCGGACTGCCGAACGATCGACTGACGGGAGACCACGTACCCTCCCGAGCGGCTCTCGTGCACGCCATGCTCGAAGAGCGGGCAGGCAGGCAATTGACCCGCGCGGAAGCCCGCAACCTCTGGAGCTCGCTGACCGATGTTGAGCAACAGGCCATCCGGCGTCGGTCTCTTGATGAAGGGGTGACCGTTGTCCTTCGAGACACGGACCATGCCGCCCTGAGCCGTACTTATGCCGGACGCAACACCGAAGCCCAGATCGTGGGGGACGCGCGGGACCTGGGACGCGCCTTCCAACGGGATGTGGAGGATATCCTGCGCGGGCTCTACGACGATGGTCGCCTCACGCCCGAGATTGTCGGCGCATACATGCGGGCCTACCGCGAAAATGTACGCCGCGGTGTTTTCAGGTATAATCCCGATGTGGACGAAATGATGCGGGACTTCCTCATGCGCCTCCACCGGCGGGGCCGAGGTTAAGAGAGCGGCGAAGCTCCCGTCCAGAGCCGGCCGGAGTCAGGATTTGACCCAGGATTCGACCATGGATCTTGCACAGTTGGAGAGCCTCGTCACCGACCG
>CAZEOY010000508.1:0-3342 GCA_964513835.1 uncultured Syntrophobacteraceae bacterium | reverse complement strand
TGCATCGTTCACTCTTTTTTTCTCCTCCGCTCAAAAAAAACGCAAAAGGTGAAAATCTCACAATTCCTACGTGAAGCCGTTCACTGAGGTTCCCTTTCACTTCTGTCATTCTGCTACCAACGTCGAAGGCGGGGTGAGTCCGGAAGATGCTGCGAGGGCGCCGGCCATACACGGTAAGAAGGTGCACCACGGGTATTGGCAGGCAGTGAACCTCGCAGGACAGACCCGACACCCTCACCCCAAATGATGGAAGTGCTGCTGAGAGGATGAAAAGGAGAACGACGATGAAGGCAATGAAGCGAATCGCCCTTGCAATGGTCATGATCGCAGTGTCCCTGGCGCCTGTCCTCAACGTCTCGGCGGATGAAGCCACGGACAAGGAGGGATTTCAGAGGACCAGGATGGAAGCGGTGGTGGATCACTATATCCAGAGCCGTGCGGCAAAAGCGGAGATGCTGGATTCGAGCAGTGAGGCCGTGAGGGAGTCAGCCAGGTTGTCCTGCGACAAGGCGGAGTTCTGTAAGCTGAACCGGGAGCGGCTGGTCAACGAGCTTCTGGCCGGTGGTTACGAGCCCACTCCGGAACAGGTCTACCCGTATCTGCAGAAGGCTTTTTTTGAGATGGACGCAACCAAGATCTATGTTCACAGTCGTTAGGAGGCCGGGAGCATGGCGCTCCGCGCTTTCCATCCGAGGTCGAGATCCGATCCATGTCCACGCGAGAGAGTATCTCAACGGATCCATCCAGCACGCAAGCCTGCTCGATGGTCGACACTCGCTCAGCACTTGCCTGAACGCCTGTTTGGAAATGCGTGAGTCATTCAGATAACGGATGGCATGGGCGGGGATAAACCCCGCCCCTGCATCGAGCTCACGCCTTGCTTCTGATAGGGGTAGCGACACGGTTCATGCCCGCCCGGATCGGGGCGACTCGAGTATTCTCCAAACATACTCTGAGGCCGGCCATCCAGCAGTTCACGAAAAGAGCTTCACCGGAGATCATCGTAGAAGCAGAAGAGGTTTCTTCGTTTTGAAGGGGAGCACACTTGTGCTAATTACCTCCTGATCCGGCACATGGTTTGTTGATGCTGCAAACGGAATGAGAGGTGAAGGTCAGCCATGAGAGTGCTCTTTGCTGCTCCCGAGAATGCCTGGGGAGGGTTTCTGCACCGAATACGATCCGAGCTGCCCGACGTTCTTTTCGAGGCCGCCGGTCGTTTTGAGGTGGATACCCTTGCGGGATTCGATATCCTGATTCCAACCATGACACGGGTAACCGTGGAAGTGCTTGGGGACGCGGACTGTCTCAAGCTCATTCAGCAGTGCGGTGCAGGACTGGAAGGTGTCGATATCCAGGCCGCTCGAGACAGGGGAATCCGGGTGGCCAATGTTCCGACAGACATCTCGGGCAACGCAGATTCCGTTGCGGAGCTTGCCATTTACCTGATGGTCGGCCTGTCGAGGGACTTCAAGGGTATGGCTCGCAGCCTGGAGGCGGGCAGAATGGGCGAACCGAGAGGCCGCGCCTTGAGTGGAAAAACCGTGGGTATCGTTGGGATTGGCGGCATCGGCCGTGCTCTGATCCGAAGGCTGCGCGGTTTCGATGTCCGCCTGATTGGCCTTAAGAGGCGGACACCCGACGATGCAGCGGATGAGCTGGGACTCGAGTGGATCGGAGGGCCGGAGGAATTGAGCGAACTGCTTGGCAGATCGGACTACGTGGTTCTGAGTCTACCGCTGACACCCGACACTTTTCATCTCATGAATTCGATCACATTTCGGCAGATGAAACCCGATGCTTATCTCATCAACCTCGCACGGGGCGGTCTGGTGGACCGTGATGCGATGGAGCAGGCTCTTGCGGAAGGAGTCATCGCGGGGGCGGGACTGGACGTATTCTGGGATGAACCGCCCGATCCCCGGGACCCCATCTTCCGGTATAACGTGCTGGCCACGCCCCATGTGGCCGGTTCCACAGACATCTCCGTCCGTGGCATCGTGAAGGTTGTGGCCGAGAATATCCGTCGCATAGAACAGAACCTTGAACCACGTTACACCGCGTGGTGACCGGAAGCGGCGAAGCCCGGCCGCGAGCCCATGCCGACGGCATCGGGAAGGCAGCTGAATGCCGCCTTCGATGGCCCCCATCGACGCGTGTGCAACGACAATCCACGTGGATGCATGCGATGCAGATGCCGATACCAGTCTCAAATCCCCCAGGACACGGATGGACTTGAGGATAAGTCCACGTCTGTTCGCATCTGCCGCCGTCTGCCGTTCATCAATTTGCCGATGGTCGAGATCAACATGCAATCCGCCTTCTTTGTCATCTTCCTCTTGGCGGCCGCCCACGTTGAAGCTGCAGCTTTGAAGGGCATGGTCGTCTTCAATGAAACCGGAGGCGAGGCCGCGGCAGGAGTGGAGGTCAGCGCCACGGGCTGTTCCGCTCCAGCCGTCACGGACGCTGAGGGACGTTTTCAGCTGGACTTTCCCCATCTACAGCCCGGCGACACCGTAGCCGTGGAAACCCATCGAGAGAGCTATGAAATCGTCAATGACGTCGAACGGGAACAGGAATTGAGCCAGGATCCGGACCGTTCAGTTGTGACCCTCCTCCTCTGCAGGAAAGGCAACCGGAGGGAAATGGCCGGAAGGCTCTTTCGCTTGAAAGCCGGGGAGTCCGTACAGGAACAGTTTGACCAGCGACTGCATCAACTCGAGAAACAGGAAAACACCGGCCTTGCTGCATTGCCGGATCTTCAGAGGAGCCTCGACAGGGCAAATGGAATTGTCCCCGCATTGGCGGAGGATTTTGCCGAACATCTTTCCACAATGGCATCTCCGCGTGAGCGTCAAGCGATGCGCCGCTTTCTGAACGGAAGACTCGAAAGTGCTATTGAGCTCCTTCAGGGCATCGTCACCTCACCGTCCATCGACACTGGGGACCATGAAGGGCGGGAATCGCCACAGGGCCCTGAGGAAGCTGCCCGGCACTACCGAATGAAAGGTCATTTCCTTACCCTGGCGCTGCGTTTCGAGGAAGCCGAAAAGGCGTACGTTGCAGGACGGACGACAGCACCTGACGATCTCCTCTTACTTCTCAGCTACGCCCATTTCCTCTCGGGTATGAATCGAATCGAAGAGGCCCAGAAGTCCTATCTTCAGTCCCTGGAGCTTTCCCGGAAGGGAGGGAACAAGGCCCAAACGGCAAAGATTCTCCATGATGAGGCGGATTCCCTCAGAAGGCAGAAGCTTGCCAAGGAAGCCCTGCCGATTTGTGAGGAGGCGCTCAAAACCTTCCGGGAGCTGGCAGTCGCCGATCCCAAGGACTACGATCGCCAGG
>CAZEOY010000507.1:0-3343 GCA_964513835.1 uncultured Syntrophobacteraceae bacterium | reverse complement strand
TCCACCTCGAAGGGGTCTTGTTCGCCGCTGTCTTCGACCACCAGGGTGGAGCTTTCGGTCCACACCGTGTCATCATAGACACCTCTTGCACTGACAGGCGTGGAAAATGCGATCAGGGCCAGCATCACCAATACCATGAAATAATGCACCTCTCTCGATCTCATCCGTCGGTCTCCTTCCCCTCTGGCAGGGTCCATCATGAAATGAAGATCAGATACGAAAAAACGGGTATCTAGTAGGGCAACGATGAAGTAGCATCATTCTAGCACCCTGCCGATACAGCGCAAGCAAAAGTCGCGCCTCGTCGCCAAACATCCCAAAGCCATGCTTCAAAGTTCCCCCGCGCCCGAGTTGCTCCTGGAACGCTATGATCCACCGGCGAAAAACGACACGAGACTCTCCACCAGTTCCGCCATGAACCGAAAGTCCAACTTGTCCAGGGTGTCCGAAGGCAGGTGGTAATGCGGATTGCGGAAGAAGGCCGTATCTGTGATCATGACGGCGCGATAGCCGTGATCCCAAAATGAAGCATGGTCGCTCAACCGCACCGCGGGCAGCGGCCACCCGTTGAAGGGAACGCTGAGGGAAACCACGGGGAGACCCGGGTTGCCCCTGAAGGATTGGACGAGCGATCGAGTCAAAGCGCGGGACGAAAAATTCCCGACGATCCCGATAAAATCTCCCGTCTTGGGGTATCCCATCCAGTTCACAGGAAAAGGATAGTCCTGGCAGCCGGGCTCACGACAGGCATAGCCGACCATCTCCAGACAGAGCATACCGTCGATGACCTCGCCCCTCGCTCGGGCGTTCCGAGCGTGGACGGCACTGCCCTGGAAACGAGTTCCGAAAACAGGGGGCTCCTCCAGAGCGAACGATACCAACTTGACCGATACGCGCCGGGAACCAACCTGGTGCCGGTTGACAAGATTTCGGGCCACTTCCAGCTGGACGGCCACTGCACTGGCGTTGTCGTCCGCCCCCACGGTGCCCTCGACCGAGTCGAAATGCGCTCCAAGGAGGTAGCGCATGGGCGGGGTTTCCTCACGGGGCCCGAGCTCAATGCGGGAGATGATGTTGGCCACCTGGAGCCCTCTGTATTCATAAGGCTCTGTTTCCACCGGCAGTCCAAGGCTTCCATAGAACTCAGCTATGTACTCCTCACTCTTCTTCAGATTTCGAGGCGTCACAACGCTGCGCTCACCGATGATCACCGTGAGTTCCCGCAGATGTTCCTCAAGGTACGTCATGGTCTGGTGGAGATCGATCACACCCTTCTCCTGCGCATGTGCAGTTGCTCCCGTGCACTGCAACGAGATCCAGAGCAACGTGCTCCAGGCACCCGCAAGAAATACTCCCCGGACTATCTGCACCGCAAGCATTGAATCCCTCGACCGGGCCGCCGGAAAAAACGGCAGAACCCAACACCCCTTTCCGATGCCCCGAGACGCTCCCCACGGCAACGCTTTCATGATACCATAATCACCCGGATCGTGCTGGGTGAAGATTGGATGAATAATTTCCCCGACATGCAGGGGTGAGCAGGGAATCAGAACCTCCGGTTCTCGACGGCAAAAGTCGTGCGACCGTCTGAAGGCGATTCTGCCACCATTTTCCTGTCAGCAGCTGTGTGTTGGCGTCAACAATGTGACCGTGGAGAAGACAGGCTTTGACTGAACCATCGATGATTCGCCTTCGCGGCGTAAGACAGCATAACCTCAAAAACCTGGATCTGGATCTGCCCCTGAACAAGCTCATCGCCATCAGCGGCGTGAGCGGCTCGGGAAAGTCCAGTCTGGCCATTCACACTCTGTATGCAGAGGGCCAAAGGCGTTATATTGAGACTTTTTCGCCCTACACGCGGCAGTTCCTCGAACGCATGGATCCTCCGCGCGCGGATCGCATCGACGGTATCCCCCCGAGTATCGCCATCGAGTCGGGGACCGCCGTTCGCAGTTCCAGGTCCACGGTCGGGACCATCACCGAAATCAACGATCATCTCAAGCTGCTCTATGCCCGCCTCGCCGTCCCGCACTGTCCACGATGTCATCAACCGGTGCACCGAGACACCCCCGAGAGCGCCTTCGCGCGCCTGGAAAATCTGCCGCATTCTACTCGCGTGCTGATCGCATTTCCCTATACTCCTGAAGAGACCGATCGTTGGGTCGAAAAGCTTGTTGCTCAAGGTTTTTTGCGTACCTATCGGGACGGCAGAACCGTCGACCTTGAGAATCTCTCGCCGAAAACGAGAGCTGAGCTGGCCGGCACGGAATCCCTGGTGGTGGTGGACAGGATATCATGGGGAAACGTTCCTGTGGAGCGCACCGTCGACTCCCTGGCGACGGCCTTCCGCATGGGGAATGGACGCGCCGTCGCGGTGGTCCTGCCCGAAGCCTTCCTCTGGTTCAGCTCGGATCTGGCCTGCGCCCAGTGCCGTCCCACGACGAGCATCCCGGCTCCGACTCCTAACCTCTTTTCGTTCAACAGCCCCCTGGGGGCATGTCCCGAGTGCAGGGGGTTCGGGCGCACTATCGGCGTGGACCTGGACCTCGTCATTCCCAATCCCAGGCTCAGCCTGGAACAGGGGGCCATCAAGCCCTGGCCTCCCGATCGTGACGAATATGACGAATTGCTGACCTTCTGCAGGCGCGAAGGCATCCCGACGAACATTCCCTTTGAGACCCTCGATGAGGCCGCGCGCTCGAAGATCATCAACGGCACCTCGAGATACTACGGCATCAACGGCTTCTTCGAATGGCTCGAAACCAAAACCTACAGGATGCACGTGCGCGTGTTCCTGTCGCGCTACCGGGCCTACACGCCGTGCAAAAGCTGCGGTGGAAGCCGCTATCAGGATTCCACACGGCTCTACCGTCTGCGGGGGGTCTCCATCGACACCGTCAGCGGTTGGAGCATCGAACGCTGTGCGGATTTCTTCAGGCGGGATTGGCCCGAACTGGCGAACGATCCCGCGGCAGCGCTCCTGGTCGAGGAGATTCAGGCTCGCCTGGGATTTCTCCAGGCCGTCGGCCTGGAGTACCTGACCCTGGATCGCCAATCGCGGACCCTTTCGGGCGGAGAGGTTCAGCGGGTCCATTTGACACGGGCACTGGGCTCCGCCCTCGTCAATGTGCTCTATGTTCTGGACGAGCCCAGCGTCGGCCTCCACGCAAGGGACCAGAAGCGATTGATGGACCAGCTCCATCGACTGGTCGACCTCGGCAACACGGTAGTGGTGGTCGAGCATGACCCGGGCATGATCCGTTTTTGCGAGCAGGTGGTGGATATGGGCCCCGGCGGCGGCGAACGGGGTGGGGAGATCCTGTACAGCGGCCCACCGGCAGGT
>CAZEOY010000506.1:0-3346 GCA_964513835.1 uncultured Syntrophobacteraceae bacterium | reverse complement strand
AGGCGATTCAATGGTGAGAGGCTGAGGGCCAGGGAGGTTTCCGCTTCCCAGGTCGTGGCTCTCCTAGAAACGCTACCCATGTTCGGGAAGAAACGCTTGGTGCTCGTCCAGCACATCGAGAACTGGGCCAAAGGCGAGCAAAAGCTGCTTCTCGCCTACCTTCAGAAACCGATCCCCACAGCTTGTCTCGTCCTCACCCTCGACCACGCCAAGGGCATGGAAAGACTTGAAGCAGCTGTGGAAGCGGTGGGGGTTCTGGTGAGGTTTGCCCCCCTCACCGACTGGGATGCACCCCGATGGCTGCAGAATCGCGCCAGACAGCAGGGAAAACAATTGACCCCCAGAGCCGCCGCCTTCTTGACGGAATGGGTGGGGTTGGACGAGCAGGCCTTGGGCCAGGAGCTCGAGAAGCTCATCCTGTATGTGGGCGAAACGGCAACCATCGATTTGGCGGAAGTCCAGGAGGTTGCGAGTTTTCAGCGGCATTTCACGTCCTTTGAGATGATGCGCCTGGTGGGTCAGAAGGACACATCCAAGGCCTTGACCGCCCTCAGAAAACTGATTCTTGGAGGTGAAGCCCCCCTGGCGATCTTAGGATTGCTGGCGCGCCAGGTGCGCCTGATCTGGCAGGTGAAAGACGGGGTGGAACGGGGAATGGCGACCTCTGAGCTCGGGCGTCGTCTGAACCTTTACCCGAAGGTCCTGAGCCAGTACGCCGAGCAGGCGAAAGCTTTTTCCCACTCCAGGCTTGAGGAATTCCACGAGGCCATCCGCACCGGCGATGTATGGCTCAAGAGCAGCGGCCTCTCCCCTGAGGTGATCCTGGAAGCCCTCATCGTATCCATGTGTCTTCCCCAAAAGGAATGAGCCCCCGGACACTGGTTCCAGGGGCTCATGGGTATGAGTGCTAAGGGATCCAAAGGCGGAAGGAGCTTGCGATTATCCCTGCAGGGGCGAACCGAACGTTTCCACCCCGTTTCTCTGCGAATCGAGCGCGGTAGTCACTGCGCAGCCAGAGCGTTCACACGCCGAGTCAGGCGGGAGATCTTCCGGGATGCCGTATTCCTGTGGATCACCCCTTTGCTGGCGGTCTTGGCGATGATCGATATGGCTTCATTCAGTTGCTCCCGCATTGCATCGCCGGCGCCGGCGGCTATGGCTTCCTCGAGACCTCTTATGGCGGTCTTCATCCGAGTCTTTCGCGCCCTGTTTCGAAGGCGTCTGACTTCGCTTTGTTTGGCCCGTTTCAGTGCAGACTTATGATTCGCCAACTCATGACCTCCCGTTTGCCTTCAATCATTCTCATCGCCGGGACCAAAGACCCCGCCTTCCGTAACAGGTTGAAAGCGAGTTTATATTCCCGGGAGGTGGCTTTGTCAAGGGTCATTTCGATCGTTGCCGCTCTCTATGCACCGCCTCGCCCCCCGGACTCCTAAACTTGAACCTCCAGAATCTCGAACGTGCGCTTCCCCTTTGGCGTCAGAACCTGGACTTCAGTTCCTTCTTCCTTGCCGATGAGGGCTTTCCCCAGCGGGGAGGTTACCGAAATGGTTCCTGCCTGAACATCGGCCTCATAGGGACCCACGAGACGAAAGGTGGTCACATCCCCCGTTTCCAGATCCTCCATGACAACCGTCCGGCCGAATATGGCTCGACCATCATCATTATCCGAGGGTTCGATGATCTCACATTCGCTGATTTTCTGGGTCAAATCCTTGATCCGGCCCTCAATGAGCCCTTGCTTATCCTTCGCGGCCTCGTATTCGGCGTTTTCGGAGAGATCTCCGTGCCCCCGCGCCTCTTCTATGGCCTTGATAATCGCCGGTCGCTCTTCCTTCTGAAGCCGTTGGAGCTCAGCCAACAAGCGGTCATAACCTTCGCGCGTGATAGGTGTTCTCTGCATTCACTTCTCCTCCAAGGTGTCATTGGGTCACCATTTAACGGGAATCCCCAGCACTGTCAAGCCGGGTCTGACCGAAAACCAATGGGTTTGAACTTGTGAGGAGTCTCCTCCGCTGTTATACCCGTGATGGCTGAGTAGTCAAGATCCCAGACCCATGACCTTGTCGGCGGCATTATCCCCATGAATACGGTATTCGCATGGATCGTCTTCATCGCTTTTGGCTCAGCAGCCTGGCGCCAATGGTCTGCAGCTCCGGATGCCGGCTCTGACACTCCCATGGAGCTTCTTTCCAAGGCCATGATCGATTCCGCCGGCAGTGCCGTGGAACTGGCCATTGGTCTCATCGGAGTCATGACACTGTTCCTCGGGCTCATGAAAGTGGCCGAAGCGGGAGGACTCCTCAGAATCATCAGCCGGATCATCCGCCCGCTCATGGTTCGGCTCTTCCCCGATGTTCCACCGGATCATCCCGCCATGGGGGCTATGATTCTCAACCTTTCGGCCAACGTGATGGGGCTTGGCAATGCGGCAACCCCTTTCGGCATCCGGGCTATGCAGGAGCTCAACCGGCTGAATCCGCAGCAGGGAACGGCAACCAATGCCATGGTTCTCTTCCTGGCCATCAACACGTCCAACGTGACCATGCTTCCCACTGGGGTCATCGCACTCCGCGCAGCGGCGGGATCGGCAGATCCGGCTGGAGTACTCCCTACAACGCTTTTTGCAACGGCATGCTCCACGTTGGTTGCAGTACTCACTGCCAAGACCCTCCAGCGATTCTTCAAATCCCCTTCGGCAGAAGAGCGTAGACCTCCGGATGATTCGATGTCCCCGGAAAACGATGGGAGCCCACCGGCTGAGACTTTACAGCCTGATCAGTCGTATCCGGTGTGGGTCACCAGTATCGTTTTCGGCATCATCATTTTCCTCATTCCGCTCACAATCCTCTTTGGGAAGGCTCTCTCACCTTGGGTCATGCCCTGCCTGATGGTTGGATTTCTAATATTCGGCCTGGTTCGAAAGGTGCCAGTCTACGAAACCTTTGTCGAAGGAGCGAAGGAGGGCTTTCAGGTGGCCGTCCGCATCATCCCCTACCTGGTGGCGATCTTGACCGCCGTCGGCATGTTTCGCGCCAGCGGAGCCCTGGACGTGCTCGTTCACACTCTGGGGCGATGGACCCAGGTCATTGGGCTGCCGCCCGAAGCGCTTTCCATGGCGCTTTTGCGGAATCTCTCGGGATCCGGCGCTTATGCCCTTCTGGCCTCAATCATACGGGACCCGAATATCGGGCCCGACAGCTATACCGGATATCTCGTCTCCACCCTCCAAGGCTCAACAGAAACCACCTTTTATGTCCTCGCCGTCTACTTTGGAGCTGTACAGATCCGGCGCATCCGTCACGCCCTTGCTGCAGGCCTGACCGCCGATCTGTTTGGGATCCTG
>CAZEOY010000505.1:1252-3351 GCA_964513835.1 uncultured Syntrophobacteraceae bacterium | reverse complement strand
GGCATTTTTGCAGTCACCCACGATGGGAATGTCCACGGGAACATTCTTACTGATGCTAGTGGGATCGATGTCGATGTGGATGATCTTGGCCTTGGGCGCAAACCCCGAAATCTTCCCCGTGACCCGGTCATCAAAGCGGGCACCGATGGCCACCAGTACATCGGAGTGCTGAACGGCCATGTTGGCCCGGTAGGTTCCATGCATGCCCAGCATGCCGAGCCACAGCGGATGCAGGTCTTTGCTGCCGTCCTCCTGTTTGACCACCGCAGGGAAACAGCCCATTCCCATGAGGGTTGTGGTCACCGGGGCCTGAAGAAGCTCGGCCAGCCGGATCAGCTCTTCCGAAGACCCCGAAAGGATGACGCCGCCTCCCGCATAGAGTACCGGGTTTTTCGCTTTCCTGATCAACTGGTAAGCGCGTTTGATCTGGCCCTGGTGCGCCTCAACCGTCGGCCGATAGCCGGTCAGTTCGACCCGCTTGGGGTAACGGAATTCCGTGGTCGCCTGAATCACATCCTTGGGCAGATCGACCAGCACGGGGCCGGGTCGGCCGGTTCGTGCGAGATAAAAGGCCTCTTTGATCACCCGCGCGAGATCATTCACATCCTTGACCAGATAGTTGTGCTTGGTGCAAGGCCTCGAGATCCCCACGATATCCACTTCCTGGAAGGCATCATTGCCGATGAGCGCCGTGGGAACCTGCCCCGTGAACACGACCATGGGCACCGAATCGAGGTAGGCGGTCGCAATGCCGGTGACCGTGTTGGTGGCACCGGGCCCGGACGTGACCAGGCAGACCCCGACCCGGCCGGTGGCTCGAGCGTATCCATCGGCCATGTGAGCCGCACCCTGTTCGTGGCGAACCAGGATGTGTCGGATGCCCGATTTGGGGATCTCGTGGTAGATGTCCAGCACGGCCCCACCGGGAAAGCCGAAGATGACCTCAACACCTTCCTTTTTCAAGCATTCGAAAAAAATCTGTGCACCCTTCATTTTCATCGGATCACCCTCTACAACAGCTTGTGCGGGAACACGCCTTCCCTGTCCCCGCCCCACCCCGTCTGATATAAGCAGGAAGGAAACAAAGTTTAATGTCAACAATTCCCAAGGGATAGACAGGGCATTCTATGGGAAACCGCCGCAGCTGTCAACGCACGAACAATGGGTTTTGCCGCGCGAGTGTAAAATATCTACAGCAGGATCGAGCCGGGCCGCGTTGACATCGATCGGAGCTTTGCTAGAATGCCCGAAAAGATGGTTTCGCATTCGTGATTCCAACAAGCAAAGCCGGGTTTATTGCGTGAGGAACGACAACCTTTTTCCGGAGGCCGGATCGACCTGTGAATGATTCCCCATCCACCCGTGAAGCCGATATGGCCCTTGATGAGACCTCATCCGGTTTTAAGAATATCATTAATTTCTTCTTTGAGCTTGGGATGCTGAAGAAGACGCCGAGGACGGGGTTTCAGTTCCTGGGTTCCGGCAGGGAATCGGTCGCGGACCATTCCTTTCGGATGGCGGTCATCGGCTACACCCTTGCACGCCTGTCACATGGAGCCGACCCATACAAAGTCGTCTGCATGTGCCTGTTTCATGACATATCCGAGGCGCGCACCGGAGATATGAATTATGTGAACAAGCAGTATGTCACAGTGGATGAAAACGCCGCCGTGGAACACCTGGCGAAAACACTTCCTTTCGGGGACGATTTCAGGGCGCTCTTTCGTGAATACAGGCAGCATGAGACACAGGAGTCGAGGCTGGTCCATGACGCAGATCAACTCGATCTCCTGCTCGAGCTCAAAGAGCAGCTCGATCTGGGCAATACCTACGCACGCAAATGGATCGACTTCGCTCTCAAGCGGCTGGCCACCGACCTGGGGAAAAAGCTTGCTGAAGTGCTCATGTCGACTGATTCGACGGCCTGGTGGTTCGACGGCCATGATGACTGGTGGCATCACGGCCGGCCCACTCCATGAACCGATGACTGATCGTCGCATTACACTCCATCCCGCTGGCCGCCGTCTTCCTCTCTCAGGTTGAGCGTTCTCATCTTCAACAGCAAGGTATTCCGGTGGATCTTGAGGCAGCGCGCCGTA
>CAZEOY010000505.1:0-1242 GCA_964513835.1 uncultured Syntrophobacteraceae bacterium | reverse complement strand
GAACTGGCGCTCGAAATCATTGCGCGCCTCGATCAACCCCTGGTCCAACGATGCCTCATCATCCGGTCTTGCATCACCCCTCGATCCATCGTCCATGAGAAGATCGAAAGGGAGATCGTTCTCATCCACCCACTGACCGTCTGACCCGAGCACCACCAGCCGCTCGATGACGTTTTCCAGCTCCCGGACATTGCCCGGCCAGGGATAGGATGTAAGAAGTCTCATAGCTTCAGGGGTGATCCCCTTCACCTGTTTGGACAGTGATCGGTTGAATTTCCTCAAAAAGAAATCGGAGAGCAGAGGAATATCCTCTTTGCGCAGCCGAAGCGGTGGGATTTCGATGGGAATCACATTGAGCCGAAAGTAGAGATCATTACGAAACTGCTCCTTCTTCACCAACAGATCGAGTTTCACGTTGGTAGCGGCGATCACCCTCACATCCACTTTCAAGGGCTGATGGCTGCCGACCCGAGTGAATTCCCTCTCCTGCAGAACTCGAAGGAGCTTAGCCTGGAGCTCCAGTTTGAGGCTGGGGATTTCATCGAGAAAGAGCGTCCCGCCGTGAGCGAATTCAAACTTCCCCACGCTTCGCGCGTGCGCCCCCGTGAAAGAACCCTTTTCGTGCCCGAAGAGCTCACTTTCCATCAATTCCGACGGGATCGCCGCGCAGTTGATGGCGACGAAGGGCTTTACAGCTCGAGAGCTTGCCGCATGAATGGCCCGGGCCACCAGCTCCTTGCCGGTACCGCTCTCTCCCGTGATGAGAATACTGCTGTGTGCCGGAGCAACCTTACGGATGAGGTCAAAGACGGATTCCATTCGCTTGGACCGGCTGAGAATCTTGACATCACCAAAATGGTAGGCCGAGCCTCGATGTGCACAGAACACCTGAGGCCTTGATGCACGCCTTTGGAGAGCAGCTGCCACAATGGTCATAAGGCCATCGGGATCGTAGGGTTTGGTGATGTAATCGAAGGCGCCGTCTTTCATGGCCGCTGTCGCTTCGTGAGCCCGGTCAACACCGGACACCATGATGACCTCGATCGTCTCGTTGAATTGTTTGATTCTTTCCAGTATTTCTAGCCCGCTGACCTCTGGCATGGTTATATCCAGGAGCACCACGTCGATCGACTTCTCTCTGATAATGCGGAGAGCCTGCAATCCGTCACCGGTGGCCTCGATGTCGTAGTGGTCCTCAAGGGCGATTTCCAGGGATTCCCTGGCGCCTGCCTCGTCATCTAC
>CAZEOY010000504.1:0-3357 GCA_964513835.1 uncultured Syntrophobacteraceae bacterium | reverse complement strand
TGTTCGCATCAGGCCCGGACAAAGGATACAGGGCTCCTATCCGGATGGGTTCCACGTCCAGTCCTTGGAGCTCATCTCCGGTACACGCACTCTGGAGCAGTGCCACAATCCCTATAACGGCGAACAGTCTCAGCCACGAGCACTTCTTTCGAGATGCCATGTTCATGAAACCACCTCCATCCAGACGCATTTGCTGCTGAGAAGGGCAGTCTCTGACGTGGTGAAAGGGCGGCAGTGCATTCATCTTCCTTCTTACAGGCTCAATCTAATATTGACAATCTTCTATTTGACATCTGCATTGTTTCATAATTCGTCCCGCGGCCTCCAGATTGGCAGGAAGAGCTGTGATCGTTCGACGGCGCGACCTGAGCGGAGTCAGTTGCAGGATCGTGATCTCTTTCTGGTGGGATCGCGCGCTCTGATGCAGTCTTCGATGATGCGGAGAGAGGCCCCACTATTTGTTTCAATCGGCCCCATGACATGTTAAAAGAAATGGATGATCAAAAGACCATATTTCGCGGTCATCATGGTTGCCCGTTGCAGCGGCCGCTGCCCAGGCGGAATGCCCCGATCACGCATGCTCGCACAAATCTGCTGCAGTGCTTGAATGTTGAAGGCTTATTCAACCATGGTGCCGCTCCCGGTTGTAAGAGGGGTGCTGTTGGCTGCAGATGGACTCTTCAGGTCGAAGCAGCCTGTTCAGCCTTTCAAGACCGCCCGAAGGCTCGTTTACACCGTCAGCCTTCGCGTAGGTGTACCAGGTCTTCACCCAAAGAGGTCTGAAGGAGATGAAACGAACATGGCCAGTGGGCGCCTTCCACTAACAATGATTGCTCATGCAGAGCACAGAGATTTGATTTCGATTCCCCTCCCTCCCGGGGCTGAACGATTCTACCGGGAGCGCGGCATGCTGCCCAAGAGGAATCCGTCGCCATGAGGTGGCCTCGCCTGAGCGTCGAACCATTCCTGTGGGTTGCGGTGACGGCCGTTTTCTTTGCCCTCATTGCGGCTGGCATTTTTACCAACGTCACCCTGCGGACAGTCGAGAAGAACCTTCCGAGCACTCTTTTCGAGCAGGTTCATGATCTGTCGTCCATCATCGAGAACTTTGCAGAGGCGCTCTCTGCTGCGGAGCTGACCAGGGCGGCGCCAAGCCCCGAGCACTTCGCGCGGCTTCGCAACCGGGTCACGGCTGTTCAGTCCTCCATCATCGAACGTCGCCAGTCGTTTGTGTTCGACAACCTGATCCTGGCGTCCGCTTTCCACGCGGTTGTGGCGCCGGCCATTTCCGATGTGCAGCTCTGGCTCACGGAAGGGGTCTCGGGCTTTGGTCCCGAGACCGATTCGACCCTCGACATTGTTCTGTCCCGATTGACGGACGCATTGCGAAAAGGGCGGGAGCTCAACCAGTCTTCGCAGCGGGGAGCTCAGAGGGTGCTCAGTGATCAACGCAACCGGCTTGAGCAATTCCTGTCCAGTGTCAACCTGCTCTTCACCCTGGCTATGGCGATCACGTTCATCCTGGTGCTGCTTCTGGTCCGTCAGCGCAGGCTGCAGCGCCGGGAGATTGAGGCGCAGGGGGAAAGGAGGCGGGCGGAGCAGTCCCTTCGGGAGAGCGAGGCCAGGCTGGGCAGCATTTTCAGGGCGGCGCCCATTGGCATCGGGCTCGTTTCGGAAAGGGTGCTCCTGCAGGTGAATGACCGGCTTTGCGAGATGACCGGCTACTCCAGCGAGGGGCTCGTCGGCCGGAGCGCCAGGATTCTATATCCGAGCGACGACGAGTTCCATCGGGTAGGACGGGAGAAGTACGCGCAGATCCAGGAACGCGGGACCGGGACCCTGGAGACGTCATGGAAGCGAAAGGACGGTTCCATCATCGACGTGCTCCTGAGCTCCACTCCGCTCGATCCTAACCATCTGCCGGCCGGGGTCAGCTTCACCGCCCTGGACATCACCGAGCGCAGGCGAGCGGAAACGGCCTTGAGGGAAAGCCGGCAGAGGTTCAAGGAAACGGCCGATTTGCTTCCGGAAACCATCTTTGAGATGGATGTTTCCGGGAATCTGACCTACGTCAACCAGAAGGCCTTCGATCATTTCGGCTACTCACAGGAGGACCTCGAACAGGGGCTCAGTTGTTTCTCAATGATCGCTCCCGAGGATCGCCCCAAAGCCCTCGACAATGTGAAAAGGCTGCTGCAGGGGGAAGTCATCGGCCTCAATGAATACAGGGCCCAGAGGAAGGACGGGAGCACATTTCCCGCGGTCATCCACACGACGGTCCAGATGTGTGAGGGAGAGCCGGCCGGTCTCAGGGGGATTGTCATTGACATCACGGAAACCAAAAGGCTCGAAGGCCAGCTGCGCCAGGCCCACAAAATGGAAGCCGTCGGCACCCTGGCCGGGGGCATTGCCCACGACTTCAACAATCTCCTCCAGGTTATTCAGGGATATGCGGAACTGTTGATCCTGGACAAGAATCCCGGCGATCCCGGCTGCGAGGAGCTGGCTCAAATCACCCGGGCCGCAAAACGGGGGAGCGAGCTGACCCGCCAGCTCCTCACCTTCAGTCGCAAGGTTGAGAGCCGTTTGCAGCCCGTGGATCTGAATGGCATTGTGGAGAATGTGAGGGGGCTCCTGGAACGGACCATCCCCAAGATGATCGGCATCGAGCTGCGCCTGACGGGGAGCCTTGACCACATCAATGCCGACGCTTCGCAGATCGAACAGATCCTCATGAACCTTGCCGTCAATGCCAGGGATGCCATGCCGGAGGGTGGCAAGCTCGTCATCGAGACCCGGAATGCCTTGATTGATGAGGATACTGTGCGCGCGCAGCCCGAAGTGAAGCCGGGGAAATACGTTCTCCTCTCGATAGCGGACACGGGGCGCGGTATGGATCAGGAGACTCTGGAGCACATCTTTGAGCCTTTTTTTACCACCAAGGAGGTGGGCAAAGGCACCGGCCTTGGTCTTTCGATGGTTTACGGCATCGTGAAAAATCACCACGGGCACATTCGCTGCCGGAGCGTGATGGATGAAGGAACCGTCTTCGAGGTCTTCTTCCCGGGCATCGAGGAACTGGAGACCTCCATCCAGTCCGACACGGTCCCGGTGGAATCGCGCCCCGGCAGCGAGACCATCCTGCTGGTGGACGATGAGGAATCGGTGCGCGAGCTCGGTGCGCGGATGCTTCGCAAATTCGGTTACTCCGTTCTGGATGCTGCGGATGGCGAAAGCGCCTTGAGAAGCTTCCGCGAAGGGAAGGGAATGATCGACCTGGTCATCCTGGACGTGATCATGCCCGGCATGGGGGGCCGGCAGTGTCTCCAGAAGATGCTGGACAAGGACCCGGCGGCG
>CAZEOY010000503.1:0-3361 GCA_964513835.1 uncultured Syntrophobacteraceae bacterium | reverse complement strand
AAGGGTTCCATCTCTCCTATATATCCGCAGCTGTTTTTCAGAATCAGGATGCATGGGTTTGGTCAGGCCACCTCGTTCTCTTTCAACAGGGCAATGTGGACTGCGCTGGGTTGCTTCGCGCAAGCACCTCGGCAACCGAATGGATTAGCGTAGTTGAGATACCTCTTATGAGAAACGGCCGTCAAACCCTTTCAGGCTCCAGGTCTCATGGGGGTTGCCATCGACGCAGAAAGGGTACGGTCGTCCCGTGGGCTGAAAGTTGTGTGTGTCCGATTCTCCGCGGTTGCTCAAGCTCTCCAATGCGAGCGTCCGAGAATCATGGCCACCCAGTTGTCGCGCCTCAGGGACGCCCTGGTCTGCAGGTCAAGATTGGCGTAGCAGACTTGCAGTGCTTGGACATCCCCTTCCAGGAACCCGGATACAACGAGAATGCCTTCCGGGAGCAGACGCTGAGTCAAGGTTTGTGCCAGCTGGAGCTGATCGGCGAAGGTCACATTGGCCGCGACCAGATGAAACGGACCCTTGACCAGTGCCACAAGAGTCTCCTCGACCCGGACCTGGCTCCGCAGATCGTTGAGGCGCACGTTTTCTTCCGCTGCGGCCAACGCTTCATCGTCGATGTCGACGGCCAGGACCTCCGCTCCGAGCTTCGCCATGGCCAGGGCCAGGATTCCCGTCCCGGTTCCCACATCCAGAGCGTTCCACTTCCCGTGGGGAGGGGGGAGCCATCCACCTTCAAAAGCATGTTCGAGGGCCTGCAGGCTCAAGATGGTTGAGGGATGCCGTCCCGATCCAAAAGCCTTCCCCGTGTGAAGAGTGATGATACGTTCGCCGTGTCGAGGCCTGTATTCCTTCGAGGGGGGCAGAATGACCCATCCGGAGCCAATGCGGAGGATGGGGGAGTGAGCCTGGCATTCTTCAAGCCATTCACGTCCGACAGCAGGTCTGAGCTCCATTTCCAGAGGTTGAAGCCCATAGCTTCTCAGTCGCTCGGCATAGGCTTCCAGGTCTTCCTGCTGTGAGGGGATCATACCCTCAGGTCCGAACAGTGCGCGGATGAGTGCACTTCCCCCGGCCTGAGCATCAGCTTCGATGATGACGGAGCGACCGCTGACCTCATGGAGGTAGAGCGATGCCTCCTCCTGAAGGGAGCCAGGTATAAGGAACCTCAGTTCGATCCAGTTCTCGTTGGGCATGATGACAAATTATGATGGCGCCCCAGTCATAATGCAATGAGGAACGAAAAGAAAAGAGGCAGATCGACAGGGGAGTTGAAGGTGGGTTTTCTGCGTTCTGCGGACTCGGGCGAGAGCTTGCTCAACCCGAGTTCGCCCGGTTCGGGAAAGAGCAGGAGCGGGTATGGAACCCGCCCCTGTGGGGTGCCTCGATCAGGCGTGGAATTGCGAGGTGAAGACAAGCTCTCGACAACTCGAGCGGTGCTGCATCAGAAATCCTTGAAATCTTCGCTGTCGAAAGGGATCATCTTTTCCGGGCTCATCTCCCTCAAATTGCCCTTGGCGTAATGGGATCCCGCTCCGTTTCCGTTACGCTTGACCTTCTCTTGCTGCGGCGTTCTCTGGTTTGAAGAGACCTGGAGGGCGAGTGATCTGGAGCCTGAACGGGGGACGCCACGCTTCAAGCCGGACGTTTCTTTGCGCATATTCCCATGGGTTCCACTGCCGCCGACGATGGCCGTGAGCCCCGCGACATAAGACTTCATCTGCTCGGCCTGGGCGTTCATCTCTTCGGACGCCGCTGCGGACTCCTCAGCGGTCGCCGAGTTCTGCTGAACCACCTTCTCCATTTCCGAAACCGCCTGGTTGATCTGCTGTATTCCCTGGGCCTGCTCCGAGGAAGCAGCGGCGATTTCGCTCACAAGCTCTCCCGACTTGTTCACGCTGAGGGCGATTTCGCTGAACTCCTGATTGGTCGTGGTAACGGACTCTGACCCCTCCTTCACCTTTTTGACGGTAGCCTCGATGAGACCTGCCGTGTTCTTGGCGGCATCTGCAGCCCTCATGGCGAGGTTTCTCACTTCATCGGCCACAACGGCGAATCCCGCTCCCGCCTCGCCGGCTCTCGCTGCTTCGACGGCGGCGTTGAGGGCCAGGAGGTTCGTCTGGAACGCGATCTCGTCGATGGTCTTGATGATCTTCTGGGTATCCTCGCTTGCGACGGAGATCTCCTGCATGGAGGAGGTCAGCTGTCCCATGGACTTGCTGGCGTGCTCCACGATCTTCCGGGCTTCCTCCATGAGCCGGTTGGCCTGAACGGCGTTTTCGGCGTTCTGCCTGACCATGGAAGAGAGCTCCTCGAGGGATGAAGACGTTTCCTCGATGGCTGCGGCCTGTTCGGATGCACCCTCGGCAAGCTGCTGGCTGGCGGAGGAGACCTGCGAGGAGGCAGAAGCCACCTGCTCGGCGCCGTCACCGAGACCCTCCACAACACGTGTGATGGGTTTGGAAATGCTCCGGGCAAATAAGATGACCCCGACGATGCACAGAGCGAGCATGATGAGTCCCATCATGAGGATCCAGTTCCTGAGAGAATGGACGGGGGCGAGGAATTCGTCGTGATTGATCGTGGTGACGGCGTGCCAGCCTGTTACTGGGACGGAGGCGAAGCCGCCGGTCTTGTCAATCCCCTCATAAGTGTAGTCATGGACTCCTTCATTGCTGCTCAGAATCTTCTCCGTGAAGGACTCCATTCCCTTGAGGTTCTTGATGCTTGTGTTCAAAATCACGTCTGTTTTCGGATGAGCGATGAGCGTTCCTTCCTTATCCACCATATACGCGTAGCCGGTCTCACCGACTTTGATCGCCGCAACCTTGTCAAAGAGGGCATCGACTTTCATCACGGTGGCAGCCACCCCTACAACCTCGCCCGATGCAGATTTAATCGGAACACAGATGGGAACCACGGGATTTCCTGTCTTCTTAGACTTTATGATCTGGCCGATATTTGCCTTTCCCTCCTTGGCTGCCTTGAAATAATCGCGATCAGCAATGGAGATTCCCTTGTAGGAGCCGCTGGAGCCATCCGCATAGATCACTCCGCTCAAATCGACGACGATAATGATCTCATAGTGAGCGCCGATTTCTTTCATGGCTGTGGACAGCTTCCGGGACAGTCCTTCCACCTCCTTGAGGTCTCTATTTCCCGACTGGGTCACCAGCGTGGCCACATCGATGACTGTGTTCCCGGAGGCGATTTCCTTGACCATGTTGATTTCCGCTTTCATGGCCTCATCCACCACGTCTGCTGCACCCTTGGTTTGGGCGAGCAACTTGCCTTCAGATGCCTCTTCCAGGGCATTTGTGGCGTGCTGGATCGACAAGGCCCCGATCAAGAGAATGGGGAT
>CAZEOY010000502.1:0-3371 GCA_964513835.1 uncultured Syntrophobacteraceae bacterium | reverse complement strand
ATCGGCCACGCGCCTGGCTCCACTCGGACCCTGGAGCGGTGGTACGTGGACCGGGACGCCCTCCGTCGCGGCGCGCCGGTCTCGCTGCTCCAGGAGAAGGAAGGAAACGTGCATAGGATGTCTAATGTGTGACGTGGTCCTCTCGATGCTTATTAGGCTTGATTTGGAACCGACAAACGGATAGAAGTAATTCACCACCGCCGGATAGCTCCGCTACCCGGTTGGCTCTGGAAGCGCGCGCGGAGGTGCGAAAAGAGGGCAGGGTGGTCCCGAACAGAGGGACCAGCTATGCCGGACGACTCGCGCGCGCAAACACATCAATCAGACGAAGAGGATTCCGCTACCCGCTGGCTTGACATCCGAGAGGTAGCACAAAGCATTTCCGCCTCAGCGTCTTTCGTGCGGAAGTTGATTCGCTCCGGGCGACTCCGCGCCGTCAACATCGGGTTTGGCGATCAACGAGCCGAATGGCGTATCCGGCGGACCGACCTAGATGCCTTCATGGATGCACCACAAAAAAAGGATGAGGGGGCGCTCCTATGAGAGGCCCCAAACCAATGGCCCGACCCGCCTGGTTCTACTTGTTGCTTAAGGCGCGACCCAAGACTTGCACCGTGAATGGTAAGCAGATTACCTCCCTCACCGGGACTGGCCGACCATCGACACCTCTGGAAGGCATCGAGGACATCTACTCATCCAAGTACTCAGGCCCCGTCAAGCTCGTGACCTACTGGCTGGGATTGGCTGGTACGCCGGGGACTGGGGAATCCATACCAACGCTGGACCAACCCTACCACACACACTCCTTTGGGAGCGTCCGTGAGGCCCGACAGTGGCCGCTCGACTGCGTGTGGACCGAGGATGGTCGTTGCCGCGGCGACCGTACGCGGGGTCACTTCCACGTTCCTCCTTCCCCTCGCTGGCTTCGGCCCGAGGATATCACCTCGGACCACGATCTCGGGTTCTGGCTCGCTCGCCAAGAAGTCGAATGGGAGTCTTCGATTTTGGCCGTCGGCGTGAGCGGAGATTGCTACTGCCTCCGATCGCCAGGGAGTCAGTTCTACTCAGCGCCCCCAGCTTAGAAAGGATGATCCATGGGCGAAGAAGAGACCGCGTCATATGATTTCAAAGGCCCCCTCTCGGATTCTCTGCGTCACCACGGAATCAAAATCCCGCGTGCGCCCCAGACTGAGGATGAGGTTTTAAAGCGAGCCTTCGAGGACATCATAGAACTCCGCAACCGTGAGCGTAGCGACATCAGCCGCGCGCTGGGGGCGATCGAGGTACTCGTTGAGCAGGCCCGCGATGATCTTCGACTACTCAATCCGAAACAGCGCGAAGAGGACGAAATACCTCGTGAGAGAATTCCCGTCGATGATGCCGGGGAACTCCTGAAACGCGAGTTCAAGCCCCGCGAACCGCTTTTCGAGCATGACGGGCTGCCTCGGGTCTATACCGACACGCTCTACCTCAACGACGGATTGACCCGTGCCGGAAAAGGCACACTGTCCATCGCGTTTGCCGTCTCGCTTGCGACGGGCCGGGGCTGGGACGGATGGAGACCGATCAGACGCAGGACCGTCTGCATCGTCACGGTGGAGGACGGCCGTCGCCGCCTACGCGACAGGATCGCCGCAATGCTCCGCGGCCTGGGGCTCATGCCTGCCGATCTCGGGAACCGATTCCAGCTCATCGTGCGCCCTCCAGGAGGGCTGGACCTCTCCGAGGTACGTGACCTTGTTGCGCTCAAACACGCACTCGTACCGCTTGAGGCGGATTTCATTGTTCTGGACAACCTGACTCGACTCTCTGGAGTACTCGACGAAAGCCTGGCGGAAATCAAGTCGGTGATGGAGCGGATTGAAAGTCTGCGGGCCGCTACCGGAGCCGCGCTGCTGCTCACGCACCACCACGGGAAGAATCCTTCCGGAACGAGGGCTCTGCGGTCGAGGGGTCACAGTTCCATTCCAGGATTTTGCGACGCGCATCTCACGATCGAACGCGAGGGAAACACCACCACCATCCAACACCACGACGCCAAGGATGATCCCGACTGGACGGCAGTTTGGCGAATGATCCAGCCGGACGAAGGCGAGATTCGCTGGCAAGTGGCAGGACAGAACAGCTCTGGCGGCCCCGATCCCTGCCAGGGCAATGAAGCACGTCGGAAGGCGCTCAACGCGCTTGGACTGGCCACATTCAAGCACGGGAGGCCAGTCACGATCGAGGAAGTAGCGGGTGCGTCCGGACTCGGGAGCGCCCGGCTCAGAGAGCACCTGAACGCATTGGCCACGATCCCTAATGGGCCGGTGGTCCGAGAGGGCCAAAAGACGACTGGTTACAACTATGGACTCCGCGAAAATGTGCAGGAAAAGAACCTTTTCTAAAAGCCTACTTTCAACGTCTGGGTGTGTTTACACCCCCCTTTTAAGAGGGGGGTGTACACACCAGCATGAGGGGTGATGGAACCATGAGAATAGCAGCCCGCTACCGTCGTGTCTCGAAGTCGGACGGGACCATGACGGCGGCAAACCAGACCCCTGAGACCGACAGCAAGATCGCCGCCCTCGGCCTCACGCTCGATCCGGCCTACGACTACCTGGACGAGGTGAGCGGTTGGAACCCGAAGGCAAGGCTCCAGGCGAGGGATCGGCTCCTTCGGGACGTGCGGGCGGGACTCCTACGCGACGCCGCACTCGTCATCTGGAGTCTGGACCGGCTCTCCCGCCGCGGGATCGAGGATGTCCTCGAAGTGCTACGGGTCCTCCGTGAAAACGGCGTCACAGTCGTCTCGTGCAAGGAGGCGTGGCTTTCGGCCGAGATGCCCCCGGCCGTTTCCGAACTTCTCACCGCCGTACTGGCATGGGCGGCGAAGTGGGAGTCGTCCCGGAAGTCGGAGCGATGTCGAGCCGCATACCAGCGGAAGAAGATGGAAGCGAACGGCCAGCCGGTGAAGTGGGGTCGCCCAGGGCGGATGCTCGACCTCGACCTCGTGCAAACCCTGCGGGAGCAGGGGCTCGGGATTCGCCGGATCGCCCGCGCCGTGGGCGCGAGCGTTGGCCGCGTTCACAAAGCCCTCACGACGGGCAACTGATTTCTCGAACAAGGGCCGTGGTCGTGACCGGGAAGAAGGCTGCCTAGTCCTGGAACGAACGATTGATGGACAGTTTCGGGAGATGCGCGCCGTGGAGTCCTCCCCCCCCTCTGGACGTGCCCGTTTCAGTTTCAGCTTGATGCAGCGATACCAGATTCTGCGGATCATGCACCGAGGGGTTCCTACAGGGGGGGAGAACCCGGAATGACACCATGAAACTGCCAAACCCAAGTTTTACAGTATAACATGAAACTTCGTTGATACTCAATGACTTACG
>CAZEOY010000501.1:0-3383 GCA_964513835.1 uncultured Syntrophobacteraceae bacterium | reverse complement strand
GCGGTTTCACCGGGGGTGATTGATACGGAGATGACACGGTCGCTGTCCACCGAGGTGCTGGCGGAGTTCAAACGAGCGATTCCCATGAGGCGTCTGGGCAAGCCCGAAGACATCGCCTCGATGGTTTTGTTTCTCGCGTCCGACTCGGCTTCCTATCTCACCGGGCAGGTGATCGGGGTGGACGGTGGCCTGGTATGAGAGGCAAGGAATCAATGGGATCAACCGGGAGAGTTTACCTTGGATGACGCTAATCTGGATGCGGGACAGTTGGTTTTCGATCTCAAGAAGCTCATCATCCGGGCCCTGCGCCTGGAGGACATCACTCCGGAAGATATCGTGGATTCGGATCCGCTGTTCGGCGAGGGATTGGGCCTGGACTCCATCGACGCCCTGGAGCTGGTGGTGGCCCTCGAGAAAGAATACGGCGTCGTGATTCCCGATGCGAAGGTGGGACGCCGGGTGTTCGCATCCGTCAATGCACTGGCGGGCTTCATCATGGAGCAGTCGTTGAGGCAAGAAAACTCTGATGCTGTGGGTTGAAACCTCCACCGTGGTACGCTTTAATGAAGTGGACCAGTGGAATATCGCCTGGTACGGTCACTACTTTGCCTGGTTTGAGCTGGGACGCATGAAAGTGCTCGAGATGTTCGATCTCCTCCCGGGCGACTTCACGGCACTCGGGTTCATTGCACCGGTGATCAGCGCCCATTGCGATTACAGGAGCCCCGCCCTCACCAACGAGACCATTGTCATACGGACGGGACTGGTGGAACCTCAAACGGCTTCGCTGACCTTCAAGTTCGAAGTTCTGAGGCAGGAAGACTCCACTTTGCTGGCGAGGGGTGAAACGACCCAGGTCCTCACCAGCCTGGACGGCACAATGATCTACAAGCTGACGGGTGCGCTGAAGGACCGCGTGGACAGGATGGTGAGCCATTTTTATCCATGACAACCGGATGGCCTGAATTGAGCGAAGTTGCCCGAGCATGAGTCTGCCGCACCCGTCCATTGAACAGATCCTGCCCCACCGTTACCCATTCTTGTTCATAGACCGCATTGCCTCTCTGGAATCCGGCCGCTCCATTGTCTGCCTGTATCGAGTTCCTGATACCCAACCTTACCTGGACCGGAGGCATGCTCCAGCGGTGTTTCCTTCGAGCCTGATCGTCGAGGCGCTCGGTCAGACGGCCGCCATCTGCATTCATGCTGGACGCACGCCACCGGTCGGGACCCCACGGCCCCTCGGGTACCTGGTGCGGATCGACGCCTGCTCCTTCAACCACCGTGTCCACGGAGGAGACGAGCTCCAGCTTGCGGCGTCGTTGGTTGCCAGCTATGGACCGCTTCATAAGTGCGACGTGCGGGCAACGGTCGGGACTCAACAAATCGTGACGGCGGCCCTGACGCTGTTTTTCGAAGTGTAAGAACCCATGATCGGGCATCCATCGGCATCCATGGGAGTTTGCGCGCTGGTCCCCGCCTACAATGTGGCCCGGACCATTGGAGCGACGGTGCTGGGAGCCCGGGAATGGCTGGATCACGTGGTGGTTTTGGACGACGGATCGACGGACGGGACGGGCAATATCGCCTTGAAGAGCGGAGCACAGCTCATCCGGATGCCGTGGAACCGAGGCAAAGGCTGGGCGCTCCGCCAGGGCTTCGGGCACGTTCTCGCAGGAGACTGGGAAGGTGTGATCACCCTGGACGGCGATCTGCAGCACGACCCGGAAGACATTCCCGGGCTTCTCGACGCCCGTGCCCGAACGCAGGCCGATATCGTCATTGGATCCCGGATGGCCGAATCGGCCCTGATCCCCCGGGTTCGCTACTGGACCAACCGGGTGGGGGTGTTTTGCATCTCCTGGGCCGCCGGCCAACCCCTGGAAGATACGCAGAGCGGTTTTCGCTTTTACAGCCGCAAAGTGCTCCGGTCCATTCCGCTGAGGACGACTCGGTACGACACCGAGACGGAAATCATCATCAAGGCAGGGCTCCTGGGGATGAAGATTGTCTGCACCCCCATCAGGACCATCTATCATCCGGGCGATGAGAGTCTCTCCCACTACAGACCGTTCATCGACACCTTCAACATTTCGATGGTCTTCCTGAAGAGCCTCTTCTGGAGAAGAGGGATTCCGCTGTGAGAGGGAGGCCCGTGATGCATGAGTTCACCATGGATGAGAGCATGCCCGAAACTTTGGGATTGATTTCATGAACAGCCCTGTTTCAGGGAATGCGAAAGCACGGCCTGTTCCCGTCGTGACCGGAATCGGAGTCATCAGTTCCCTCGGGGGAGACAAGAACGCCTTCTGGGAGCGGATTGTCCGAGGACAATCGGGGATCGGTCCCGTGGACCTCTTCGATGTCTCCGGCTACCGCAGCCGCATCGGAGGTCAGGTCCACCAGGTGAAGCCCGGTCACGCCGGGCGACTGAGCGGCTGGCGACGCCTGGGGCGGGGCGATCTGCTCGGGCTTATGGCGGCGGAGGAAGCCGTCCGGGAGGCCAACCTGGCGGGGCGCACCGCCCCGCCCCATCGGGTCGGCATCATTCTGGGGGGAGGATCGGGGGGAGTCCTCGAAGCGGAGCGATTCCGGCGGGCACTCCACTCAGGCAGACCGGCGCGTCCGTCGCTCCTGCTGCCGTTTCCCGTCTGCCACCTGACCGATGTCCTCGCCAATGCCTACGGGTTCCTGGGACCGCGGGCGACGGTTGCTACGGCATGCTCATCCAGTGCGACGGCCATTGGCTACGCCGCCGACCTGATTCGGAGCGGCAGGGCGGATGTCGTCATTGCAGGAGGGGCGGAATCCCTTACCGAGCTCACCTTTGCAGGGTTCAATTCCCTGCGTTCCCTTGACCCCGAGACGTGCAGACCTTTCGACCGGCATCGCCAGGGTCTGGTGCTGGGGGAAGGCGCAGCCATTCTCGTGATCGAATCCTCCGAACGGGTGAAATCCCTCCCCGCAAAGAGCTATGGAATCGTTGCCGGCTATGGGATCTCGGCTGACGCCCACCACATGACATCACCCGATCCCCATGGCGATGGGGCGGTGCGCTGCATGAGAGCCGCCCTTGCCGACGCGGGGATTTCCCGCGAAGACGTTGACTACGTGAATGCCCATGGAACGGGAACACCGGTGAACGATCATGTGGAGACCCTCGCCATCAAGCAGGTTTTCGGCAAGCATGCGCATGCGGTTCCGGTGAGCTCCACAAAATCCTTTCATGGACACTGCCTGGGAGCCGCGGGGGCCATGGAAGCCGCAGCAACCTTCCTGGCGCTGGACAGGGAGGTCATCCCGCCGACGCTCCATTTGACGGAGGCGGACCCGGAGTGCGATCTGGACTATGTTCCCAACCGGGCCAGAGAGGCTCCCATCCG
>CAZEOY010000500.1:0-3395 GCA_964513835.1 uncultured Syntrophobacteraceae bacterium | reverse complement strand
TATTTGACGCTATCCGGGACATCAGGAGCACCCATTTCCCTGCGGATTTCATCTTCCAGTTCCTTGGCATCCGGTAGTTTGTTTCGCAGCTCCGCAGGTAGCTCGCGTGTCAGGCGGTACTCGGAGACACCGACGGGTTTCTCGATCCCTCGCAGGGTCTACTCGACTTCGAAGTGATCGCGCTCAGAGCAGAGGATGATCCCGATCGAGGGATTCTCTCCCTCTTCACGGACATAGTCATCCAGCAGGTTCAGGTAGAAGTTGATCTTGCCGGCGTATTCCGGCTTGAATCGGCCGGCTTTGAGCTCAAATGCCACAAGTGCCCGGAGGCGCCTGTTATAGAAGAGCAGATCGACGAAGTATTCCCTGTCGTTGGCGACGATGCGGTACTGGTTGCCGATGAAGGCGAAGCCGTAGCCCAGCTCCAGCATCACGATCGTGATCTTTTCAACGATTCGGGCTTCCAGTTGGGCCTCGAGCATGGGTTCGGCTACCCCGAGCATGTCGAGCATGTAGACGTCTTTCATGGCGAGATCGGCCTGCTCAGCCAGATGCTCCGGGAGGGCCCGCTGAAAGTTGTGCTGCTTGCCGGACAATCGGTGCCTCTCATAGGCCTGCGATTGGACTTGATGGAGCAGCACATTGCGGCTCCATCCCATTTCAATGGTAGCCTGCAGGTAATATCGCCGCGCCTCCGTGTCTCTAACCCTTGATAAAATCACCAGGCTGCGCTTCGAAGTACTCGGCCTTGTCGAGATCCCTGTTCAGGCCGTAGTAGCTCATCATCTCACTGTACATCATCATTGGCCCCCTCGCCCGCCTTTGAAGGGAAGAGAAAAATAAGCACGCACCTGCGCCAAAACGGTCTTCTTGTCGAGCGTCTCGTCGAGAATACGATTCACTTCGTCCATCTGAGCCGGGTTGAGCCTCGCCACGGGCATGCCGAGGGATTGGGCAATGGCGAGCTTCGCGTCGATCTTGTTCTTGAACTGTTTCGTCTCAAATGGGTTCAGCTCTTCAAACGGTGTGGAAGGAGGTGGGTCGAAGCACGAGATACTCGATGCATCAAGGAGCGCTCGGGTCGAAGGCTTCTCGCCGGAGAGCGCGGATCTGGGAATGCTGATCTGCTTGGCCAGCTCTCCAATCCGATCGGCACGTCGCTCGAGGTCGCTCTTCTTGAGTTTGCGATAAGTGTTGAGAGGGATGGGACCTTTTGTGGGGTAAAAGGGACCTTCTTTGTGGCCGTTGAGCTCAACGTAGAGCTCGTTATCCAAAATTCCCCAGAGCAGGGTGACCTCCTCACCGGCCATGTGTGTGGCGAGCTGATAACGTACTCCATTCACGTTTACACAGGCATCGGCACCCGCCCTGCGCTGCTCGGGCTCTCTCGCAAAGGAGCAGAATCGCTCCCAGCTGCAAATTTCCCGAAACCCGGAGGGCGGAAGATGCTGAAGCCAGTCTTCCGTGCGGGAATGGCTCTGCGAGCGATGCGGCATGGCGTTGTACCGCTGAAGGTACTCCTGGAGCCACGCCTTGGCCTCCTCGACGGTTTCGGGCTCATGAAAATGATAGAGTGTTTCGAATGATTCCTTCACCGTGCGAAAGGGACGCTCCACCTTACCCTTAGCCCTGGCCGTCGTGCGCCGGCCATCGGAATCTGTCGGCATGTGCAGCCGAATCTCGACACCAAGGTGGGCCATGACCTGTTTGAACACTTTGCTCCTGCCGACGGGACCGTTGTCCATAACCATCAGTACGTGTCCGAAGGCCTCCCCATCGCCACCGGGGTCATTGAAGGCGCCTGCCGACATCTGATCAAGGACCGAATGGACCGTACAGGGGCACGGTGGCGATTGAAAAGAGCGGAAGCGGTGCTCAGGATTCGTTCCGCTCAAGCGGCGACTTTGACGCCTACTGGGCATTTCACCATAGCCAGGAGCACCAACGCAATCACTGCTCAGACAGCGGTTTTGCCCGTGCAGCCTAAAAAGGGGGCGGAACAAGGCACCGTTCCAAAAGAGCCGCACCCATCTTAGAAAGCCCCGACTGCCGACGCCAAGGCTTGGGGCAGGTCTTGTATCGGAACATTTTGGGGATTTGCTCTGTGTCGGGAGAGATACGGTGTGACCCGCCTTGTCGTCCTTTGTGTAAGGGGCGTCCACCAGCGGTTCTTTGAAAATTGAGAATCTGGCCTGGATTGCTCCCCGGTACTTCTTGGGCGTACCCAGGGTGTGATCTCCCAATCCGGGTGCGACCCTGGTGCAGGCGAACGGGACCCTGTTCAGGAAGGAAAATGGGACCTGGCTGCCGAATCGGGGCAATCACGGGGAGCTCGAGGAGAGCGCTGAAGCGTTCGCCTACACCGCGAAGGACGGCACGCGCTACATCTACACGAAAGCACCCCTTGCGGCCATTCCGGTGCAGCGTATTGAGGATCGGAACGGAAACGCCATGACCTTCGGCTACGACGGGCGTGGTCGTCTGCAGACGGTGACGGATGCTGTGGGTCGCATGTTTGCGTTCACGTATGAGCGGCCCGAGGGGCTCTTGACCGAGCGGCTCGTTAAGGTGAGCGGCCCTGACAATCTCGTCCTCCTCTTTGCCTATGACCGGCACGGGTATCTGTCGAGCGCGCGGCGGGGCGAGAGGATCGAGTCCTACGAATACCGTCGCGAAGGGGACGGCCTGGGGGCGGATTTTAACCTCGCCAGAGCGACGGACGCCAACGGAGCGAGCTTCAGCTACGACTACCACGAACCGAACGAGATCCACCCCAACCTGGAGAACTTCATCAAAGTCCTGAAGCCCCGTGATGTGGTGAAAAGGGTGCAGGTCCCCGACGGGAGCTCGGCGCTTTTCGGCTATGACGTGGAAAGCGCCAATCGGCGCACCGTGGTCGATCTCAACGGTCGGCCGACCGTTTACACCCTGAACTACCACGGCAACCCGACGCTGATCCAGGGCCCCGAGGGCAAGACGACCGCCATGACCTGGTCCATCGACGAGGGGAAGGGCGACAACGTCACAACCTCGCGGACCGATGCACGCGGCAATACGACGCGGTACGAGTACGACGCCAAGGGGAACATCACCCTCGAGACCGACCCCTACGGCCGAGCGATTGCAACCGTTTGGAACCAGAGGTTCAGTCTGCCGGAGCGCCGTACGGACCGGAACTCGGTGAGGCGGGTGTGGAGCTACGATCCCGTGAACGGGGACCTCCTTTTTGAAGAGGATGGAGACGGGAAGCGAACCCACTACACCTATCATGCCACGGGCGAAGTGCTCACGGTGACCGATCCCCGGGGCCACACCACCAGGCACGAAGTTGACAGGTACGGGAATCCCTTGACCGTGACGGACCCGGAGGCCGGGATCACCACCTTCGAATTCGA
>CAZEOY010000499.1:0-3402 GCA_964513835.1 uncultured Syntrophobacteraceae bacterium | reverse complement strand
CAGAAGGAGTTGAATCTGGGAGAGGATGCCGATGGTATCTGGATTCTGCCTGATGCCACGCCCGTTGGGACTCCTCTCAGTGAGGCCCTGGGTATTCAGAGGATAGTCCTGGAGATCAGCATCACCCCCAACAGGGGAGACTGCCTCTCAGTCCTGGGTATTGCCCGTGAGGTGGCGGCCATTTGCGGCACACGGGTGGCGTCTCCTGCCAATGCGTTGGATGAGACCGGCAGGCCCATCGGGGAGCTCACTTCTGTCCGGGTGGATGATGCCATGGGCTGCCCTCGGTACTCGGCTCGCATCGTCGAGGGAGTGACCATCGCACCCTCCCCCGAGTGGATGCGCAGGCGGTTGGAGGATGCTGGGCTCAGAGCCATCAACAACATCGTCGACGTAACCAATTACGTCTTGTTGGAACGGGGACAGCCCCTCCATGCCTTTGACTGGAATCGTCTCCGTGAGCGTCGGATTGTTGTGCGCCGGGCGCAGGCTGGCGAGCGTATGACGACCCTGGACGGGGTGGAGCGGACCCTTTTCGACGACACTCTGCTGATCTGTGACGGTGAAGGCCCTGTAGCGATAGCCGGTATCATGGGTGGACTCAACTCGGAGATCTATGCCGATACCTCCGATGTCCTCATCGAGAGTGCCTGTTTCGATCCCGTTTGTATTCGGCGGACCACCAAAAAGATTGGGTTGCGGTCCGAGTCCAGCTACCGCTTTGAAAGAGGTGTGGATCCGGAAGGCGTGCTCCGGGCGCTCGATCGGGCTGCGCAGTTGATGGCTGAGACTGGAGGCGGGCGGATCGCGCGGGGCAGGATAGATGTCTACCCGACACCGTTCAGTTCCCCTGAGCTCACCCTGCGTGTCGGAAGAACCAACCGCTTTCTCGGGACGTCCCTCAGCGGCAGGGAAATGGCCAGGGCTCTGGAGTCCCTGCAGATGCAGGTGGAGGAGATGAACGGGGGAGAGACTCTGAGAGTGATCCCACCGACGTTTCGCCCCGACATCACCCGCGAGGTCGATTTGGCCGAAGAGGTCGTGCGTGTCGCGGGCTACGATCAGGTTCCGGTCACTTCTCCCGTGGCGGCAGTTTGCGCCGAACCGGTGAATCCCTATCTCGGGGCTCGCCAGTCGACGAAGGATGCGCTGTGCGCGGCCGGGTTTGATGAGGTGATCAACTATGCCTTCATCTCCACCTCCGCCCTTTCAAAGCTCGGGCTTCCGGAAGGAGATCCGTGCCTTTCGCCGATTTCGGTCTTGAATCCCCTGAGTGAAGAACAAGGTGTGATGCGGACGAGTCTCATCCCCGGGCTCCTTCAAACGGCTCGTCGCAACCTCGATCATCGCAACGAGGACATGCGGATTTTTGAGCTGAGCAAGGTGTTCATTCCCCGCTCCGGAGACGTTCTGCCCAATGAGCCGCACCAGCTGGCCGGTCTCATGTCGGGCAAACGCAACGCAGACCTCCTCTATGGGGGGACGGGCGTGGTGGACTACTCGGATGTGAAAGGGGTGGTCGAGGAAATCCTGGATCGCTTTCACCTGAGCGAAATCGGCTTCAGGAATGAGGCTATTCCTTCCTACCTGGATGAGGACGGATCGGCTTCCGTGTTCTGCAAATCCTCCAGGCTCGGTGCTCTTGGGCCTGTCCATTCGACCGTTCTGGAGGCGTTTGACATCAAGCAGAGGATCTTGCTGTTCGAACTGGATTTCGACCGGGTCTTTGAACTGAGACGTCCACAACCTCTTTTCAAATCCCTCCCCCGTTTTCCTTCTGTCATTCGCGACATGGCTCTGGTGGTGGATGAAAGCCTTCCTGCTCAGGAGCCTTGGGATTTCGTGTGGCGGCAGCAGATTCCCCTTTTGGAACAGGTTCAGATTTTTGATATTTACAGGAACCCTCAGTTGGGTGGCGGGAAGAAGAGTCTCGGCTACCGCTTGACCTATCGGGCAAACGATCGCAACTTGACGGATGAAGAGGTGAACCGGTTGCACGCTGAACTGGTGGCGAGCGTTTTGAAAACCTTCAATGCAGAACTCCGTTAGAAACTGGTCATGACAGACGCAGAAAACCAGACTTCAGGCAAGGAAAAGAGCTCTGAAAAGCTCGGGCCCTGCCAGGTCACCTTCACCTCGGAAGGCGTGACCGGAAGGGGAACTTCCATGCATTTCAGCGAGAGGGGGGTGTTGATCGAATGCCAGGAGCCCCTGCCTCTGAACAGCAAACTCAAGGTTGTGCTTCAATTCCCGGGGTTCAAGACTACTATAGAGCTCCAGGGAGAGGTTGTGTGGACCAACATTTATGGGCCCAACGATGCGCTCTCACCTCGGGGAATGGGAGTGAAGTTCCTGGGTGTCGAGCGCGACACCGAAAGGCTGTTGGCGGACATGTCCGGAAAGTACGATGCCACGTCGAGCATGTACAACTGCTACTATACTTGAGAGCGTGCCAGATGGAGCGCAATGGGAGAAATGTCCGCGCGTGCAGTTTTCCATAGTCACGGCGTTGTGTGGTCCGTGACGGGTCACCAGGCAGGACAGACGGAATCTGAATGATTTGAGAGTGGGCTCTGCCCGCTCTTTCTGTTTCTCTTGGTCCTGGCAAGCGAGATTTTTCCATTTCCAGGCGTCTGATGCCGTCGTGAATGGTATGTGGCCATTCATGGTTGAAGCCGGGTGGCTGTCCAATATCGAGGTGAGTCTTGCACTTTCTTGAAACGGCCTTGATTGCCATCGCTCTGGGATGTGATGCCTTTGCGGTCGGCATGGGCGTTGGAACAAGGTTCTGCGAACCCCGCCAGGTGTTTCGTCTCTCCTTCCATTTTGGTTTGTTCCAGTTCCTGATGCCTCTTTTGGGTTGGATCATCGGAGTGAATGCTTTTGGTCTGGTGCGTCAGTGGGGACCTTGGCTGGCTTTTGGGCTTCTTTTTTCCATCGGTGCGCGGATGACCTATGAGAGCTTCCATCCGGACGAAGCATCGACAGACCGTGAATGCAAGGACCCAACCCGCGGGATGAGTCTGGTGGTCCTGTCCGTGGCGACGAGCATGGATGCTTTGGGGGTTGGGTTCAGCATCGGTGTTCTCGGACAGAGTCTTTTGGCGGCAGCCATCTGCATCGGCATTACGGCTTGTGTGATGACGTGGACGGCCATGAAGCTGGGAAGTCGTTTGTCCAGCCGGTTCGGGCAGCGCATGGAGATAGCCGGAGGGATCATTCTCATGGCAATAGCAGTGAAGCTGGTGATTGCCTAGAAACAGAAGACACGATCATGGCGAGAAGGCTTGAAATCACTCTGAAACCCCATCTGTTCGATGCCGAGGGTGCGGGGCTGTGCAGGAAGATACGGGATTATTTCGGGTGGCAGGTGAGCCAGGTTCGTGTGATTCAGATCCTCAC
>CAZEOY010000498.1:0-3405 GCA_964513835.1 uncultured Syntrophobacteraceae bacterium | reverse complement strand
GAACCCGCTTCTCCTCTTCCCAGGTGCGCCAGCGGTAGCTCGTGCGCTTCTCCACGAGGGTGCCGGTGGGACACAGTTGGATGCACTCACCGCATTGAACGCATTTCTTTTCGTCGTAGGCGATGTAAGGCCCGTTCTCCCCGTTCAAGATCGAAAGGGCCCCTATCCCCTGGATCTCCCGGCAGGCGTGAACGCACCGAAGGCACAGCACGCACCGCTGCGGCCACGACTTGATGAAGGCCCTGGTGTATGCCTCGGTGAACTTGGAGGTGGGCATCGGCGGCTGAACCCCGGTGACGCCATGCTCGACCACCAGGTCCTGGAGCTGACACTCACCCGCCTTGTCGCAAATGGGGCAGTCCAGCGGGTGATGGATCAGCATGGCTCTTAGCGATTCCTGGCGCAAGGCTGTCAGATTGTCCGACTGAGTAGTCACCGACATGCCGTCCGCCGCAGGCGTCTCGCAGGATGTGATCGGCGCCGAGTGGCCGTCCACTTCCACGATGCACAGCCCGCACGATCCGATGGGCTTCAACCGTTCGTGAAAACAAAGCGTCGGGATCCTGATCCCTGCACTCTTGGCCGCCTGCAGGATCGTGGTCCCTACCGAAACCGAAACTTCCCTCCCGTCGATGATCAGCCTTACCATCTTCATGCCCTCATCTCCTTTGCCGTCCCATCTCCGCATCCCCCCATCGTCAGCTCGCCAAAAGGCCTGACCCGTGCGTCACGCAACGGATCCAGCCTGGAAGAGGGCTCCGGGACCCGGACCTTCCCACCCTGACGCAGCAAGCCCCCGCGGACTCACGGTCCAACGACGACGCTCACCCGGGAGGGCATAGCCAATGAGCAAAAGCTGAAAGCGCTATGATTCAAATCGAAAGGGATCAATCAGACGTGGTCTTTCGGCCGAGCTCGGTGCCTACCACTCACGGGCGGCATGCCAACCAGACGCTCAGGTGAAGCCGAAAGTCAGAACCATGGAAGAGCTCCTCAGCGAAAATCTCTCGAAACTTATTCAAGACAAGAAACGTATAATGCACTCTTTGCCCATTTGTCCAATAGGATTTTTCTATGAGCAGGTCAAAGAGCCTGTCTGCAAACACTCATAATCATTAGAGCGTGTCATCAAGGTCATTTGGCGGCGAACCGGCGCAGCACCAGATCGATCATCGCAACGTGAATCATGGTTTCGCTGGTTTGAGTCAGAAAATCATAGTCCTTGGACAATCGCCGTTTTCGGCCATTAACCTTCTTGCCGGCGTCATCTGCATGAAGCCCCCTTTTTCAGTCCTTCTGACTGACCGGCTATGCATGAGCGCGGCGCTGGGATCGGCCTCACGACCTTCGCCTTCACGAAGTGCAGTAGATAAGGCGGTGTGAATCCTCTCCCACGTTCCATAATGACGCCAGGTCGAAACAAACCGTGAACAAGCTGTCGGCGGCACGGATCAGTGAATCCGACCGCTGACCCGGAACTTGCGCTCGAGAAATACGGAAAGCCGGGAGGCCGTGTAGGTCATGACGAGATAAAGGGCCCCGACGGTCAGGTAGACTTCGAAGGCGCGGAAGGTTCGCGTGTAGACCAACTGGCTCACCCGCGTGAGCTCGGTGATGGCCAGGACCGAAACGAGGGAGGACTCCTTGAGCAGAGCCGAAAAGGAGTTGACCAGAGGCGGTATGGCCACCGAAACGGCCTGGGGGAGAATCACGTGGAGCATGGCCCTGGACCAGGAGAAGCCCAGGGCGAAGGCGGCATCCAGCTGGCCTCGACACACGGAAAAGAGGGCGCCGCGGATGATCTCCGAGATGTAGGCCCCGCCGTTGAGAGCCAGCCCGATGACCCCGGCGGTCATGTTGTTCATCGTGACGCCGAGGCTCGGCAGGCCGTAATAGATAAAAAAGAGCTGGATCAGGAGCGGAGTGCCCCGGAAGACTTCCACGTATGGGGTCAGAAGCTTTCGATGAAGCTCGGAGCGACTGCGCAGGACTCCGACCAGGAGCCCGATGACCAGGGCGAGCATGAACGAGAGCAGCGAGACCTTGATCGTCACCCAGAGCCCCTCCATGAGGAGGGGTGCCGCGTTGACGAGGATGTCCAGTCGCAGTCCGTCCATGCTCGGCGGCGGTTCCCTAATCGACCTTCAGCCATTGGTCATGGATCTTCTGATAGGACCCGTCGGCTTTGAGGGCGGCCAGGGCGGCGTTCACCTTCCCGGTCAGCTCGTCGGCACCCTGGGGCATCACCATGACGATCTCAGCTTCCGCCAGCGGCTCTCCGACGACCTTGTAGGAGGGGTCGGTCTTGATCTGGTTCACCGCGTAGGCATACCCCACGATCACCGCGTCGATGCGCTTGAACTTGAGATCAGTGAAAGCCTCCGGGTTGTAGTTGTAGCGTTTGATTTCCTTGAAGTGGTCCTTCATCTGGTCGGCCAGCTGCTCGCTGGCGGAGCCGAGCTGGACACCGACCACTTTCCCTTTCAGATCATCCTTGCCCTTGATGATCTCTTCATCCTTGCGGACAACGATCACATCGGGCAGCTTATAATAAATGTCGCTGAAGTTGACGTTTTCCTCCCGCGCCTCGGACTTGGACATGCAGGTGATGAGGATGTTGAAGTCCCCCTTCTTGAGCCCACCGAGGAGACCCTGCCATTCGGCATCCCTCAGCTTCACCTCGACGCCCAGCTTCTTGCCGAGGGCCCTGGCCAGGTCGATGTCGAACCCCTCAAACTCCCCGGTCTTTTCATTCTTGGACTCAAATGGCGGATACTGGGCGCAGAACCCGACCACCAACTCGCCCCGGGATTCGACCTTCTTCCAGGAATCGTCCGCCCAGACCGCCATGGGCAGACCGAGCACCACCACACAAACCATTACAAACAACACCTTCTTCCAGATACCCATCCAGCTCTCCTCGTACCATGATGTGCAGTTGAAAGCTTGCCTACCCTTCAGACCAGCCGAAACCATGCAATGCAGCCCAATCGGAAAACCGAAAATCGAAATCCCAAACCAACCGAAGTCATCCTCCGTACCCCTTCGGGCCACGCCATGAAGGGAACAGGCCCGCAAGGGACCGGTATTGAACGTGAAGCTTGAAACCTTAAACCTGGAGCTTCTCAGACCTGGGATTTTCCTCATCCACGGCGAGAAAGGGGATGTGAAGGCCCCTGGCTTCGAGGAGCGCCCCCAGCACTTCCATGAACACACCCCTCCCTTCAACCACTGTGAGCCGGTCCCTTTGCCGTCGAAACTCCTCGTCGCTGGTGATCTCCCCGCCCTCGAAACCTGCACAGGTGCGATGGACGCCGCAGTTGGGGCTTCCGTCCATTCCCAGGACACCGAGGATTGCGCACCCCCCCCGGATCAGGGCTTCCACCTCCGGGATCGGCGCCTTGA
>CAZEOY010000497.1:0-3407 GCA_964513835.1 uncultured Syntrophobacteraceae bacterium | reverse complement strand
CTGGCGGCGCTGTACATCGTTCTGCCCACTTATCTGATCGGTCCGCCCACGGTGATCATGGGGATGAGCTTCCCCTATCTCCAGAAGGTGCTTCAGCAGGATGCCTCTTATCTCGGTCGGAGGGTCGGATGGCTTCAGACAACCAACATCGTTGGCTGCACTCTCGGAGCGGTGCTGACTGGATGGGGTTTCCTGGCCTGGCTGGGGACCGCAGGAACCCTGCAATTCATGTTTGCCTTGACGGGAGTCTTCCTGCTGTTGTGGGTGCGGGGGCGTTGGATCAGTCCGGCCCGCTGGCTGCCAGCGGCAGGGGCCATGACGATATCGATGCTTGTCATTGGCGGCCTGATTCCAGATGGCTCGACCCTCTGGGCAAAGATGCACGGAACCCAAGCAGACCGTGTTCTATTCGTTGAGGACGGGAGTGGTCTGTCGCTGCTCAAGAACGCTGAAGCCGACAGTGGTGGCAAAGACGGCAGATGGGTTGTCTTTGCCAACGGACGAGGTGAAAGCTGGATACCGTACGGCGATATCCACACGACCCTTGGCGCCCTGCCGGCATTGCTGCACCCCAAGCCCGAGCGTATCGCAGTGATCGGATTGGGATCGGGTGACACCCTCTTTCATCTGGCTGTGCGGCCGGAAACCATTGAATTGACGGCCATCGAGATCGTCGGCTCTCAATTCTCCAACCTGCGCCAGCTGGAAGCCCAATGCGAGTACCCCGCGCTCAAATCCGTTCTTGACGACCCCAGGATCCGCCACGTTGTGGCTGACGGTCGGATCCATATCATGCAGCGCGGACAGAAATACGACATCATCGAGGCCGATGCTCTCCGTCCCAACAGCGCCTATTCCGGCAATCTGTATTCCAAGGAGTATTTCGAGCTGCTGCGGAGTCATCTGGCGCAGGGCGGGATAGCCGTTACGTGGAGTCCCTCTCCACGCACATGGAACACCTTTCTCAGAGTGTTCCCCCACGTTCTCAGCTTCGGTGGGGTAATCCTGGTGGGGAGCAACGATCCAATCCCGTTTGACCTGGAGGCCATCCACCACCGGTTGGAGCATCCCTTCACCCAGTCGCACAATGCCCGCTCCTTTGTGGACGTCAGACAAAACGTGAACAAGTTCATCAGTGCCAACAGACCCGTTTATTTCGATCCAGCCCACGATCGCTCATCCCTTACCGATATCAACTCCGACCTTTTCCCAAAAGATGAGTACATGGTCTTTCATAGGTAGTGGATTCAGAATGCAGGGCTGTCCAGCCTCTTGAAATCCCCCCAACCTGCATGTTTCACGGATACATGGCACACCCATGGGCGGAATTCTACTGAAGTGACCGTAAGCCCAAATCAGACTGTCAAATCACGACGGTGGCGGGAGTCGAATCTCGCCAGGGAACCTCACACTGGTTCACGGCTCCCGATCGAGCTCACGCCCTTCGAACGAAGAAACCCATCATGTGAGAGTAGCCAAACCAGGAATACCCCAATGAGGATGCTCCAACTCATCACGAGGATCCAGGGAAATCCCGAGGGTCTGAACGTGAACCTGACCCGGTTCAGTCCCTCGGAGACCCTGATGGCCCTGAAGATGAAGTTGCCGCCATAAACGGTTTCTTTCTTCGAGTTGACTTCCACTCTCCAGTTGCGAGCCCATCTGTCAGTGACCAGCAGCCAGCCATCGCCGGGGCACGTGACTTCAAAAGAAAGCTCCTCCGGCAGGTATTCCAGCAAGCGAACCTGAATCTGACTCAATGGCGCGAGTGCATTAAGACGAGCCAACCCATCTTCACCCGCCGTGGTCTCGAAGGGGGAGCTGACGCCAAGCATTTCCTCCGGCTGGTGCACAAGGAGTGTCGGGGCCCCTTCCCGAATGACCCTTGCGGCCCAGGCATCGAAATACGTCCTGGAGACAGGAGCCTGAAGCGCCTCCGGTGAAAACCAGATGCGATTCTCCCCGATCGCCGGTCTCCGAAGTGCTGGTTGTGCCGTCATGAGCAAGTGGTAGACATTGGTCTCCTGACCGTAAGCCAGGAATACAGGTTCTTTGGTGATCATCTGATCGTTTCTCAGCTCCTTCGCCTCACTGTGACGGCTAAGAGAGGTCTTGCTGCGCCAAAGCCCGTTTCGGGTCAGATCGATCTCGCTGGAATGCAGCCGGTCCAGGTCCATCCAACGCTCTCGCGAGATGAAGTTGAACACGGTATGATGGGCCAGGGCGATGGTACCCATTGCGTCAACAACCACCAGGAGCATGAGGAGCAGTACTGTTCGGAGTCGCTTGGGGCCGGTCCCCCAAAAACGGCCGAGGGTCGCAATCCCGAGGAGCCCTGCCCACACCAGGATCATGTGGAATACCGCCATTCTGGTCTCGGTGCCGTAGCCATTGGGGATGGCAGCGAACAGCAACGCACCTGCTGCCAAGACAGGCGGACACAGGAAGATCGAGACCATGAAGAAACGCCCCCAAATCCTGTCATCCCCGCGCCGCATTGCATCTCCGAAATCTCGGGTCGCGAGGAGGGCAAGAACAATCATGGCAAAAACAAAGTAGACACGAAAAATTCCCGAATGCCTGAAAAATCGCATGGGGAATACATAATCATACAACCACCCTCTCAAAGGAAAGGTCTGGCCCATGGCACAGGCAAGGCTGATAAGCCCCAGAAGGACAAGCCACCACCTCCAGCTGTCCTTGCGGTCCTTCAGCAATGCCAGCAGCACAAACGCTACCATGAGCGGCCCCGTATAGATGCTGGACATGGAAATGTCCGTCCGTGGCCACAAATAGTCGCGGTTGCACATCTGAAGGCAGGACAGATAATTGCTGACGGCGGTAAGCACGGCACCGGCATCCATGGCATTCTCTCCGGTGACCGCTTCCCGGCTCAATGGACCGACCCTTGAGTGAAGCCCGGCTCCTTCATGGAGGAATGAGAAATAGGTGGGGAACATGACGAGGGTACCCACCATGCACATAAGGACCAGGGCGGCAACAATGAACCCGAACCGGGGGCGAGCGGACGACTCTGAGGCGGATCCGCTGGCCATCAGCTCAGCGCAGCACTTCCATGACTCATGCGTCAGATAACGCCCGAGAGCCCACATACCCGCGAAACATCCGGTTATGATGGTGATGCCCGGATAGGCCGACAAGGCTGATAAGCCCCAGAGAGCCCCTGCTTCCGCGGCGGGCTGAAATTTGCCGGAAATCAGCGCGATATCGAGGCGCCAGATGATCCATGGGAGAAATGAGAGCCCGATGACGATCGAAGTGTGCTGGGCGTGGCCAGTGTAGACACCACAAAAGAGATAGCCCACGGATGCTGCGAAACCTCCCCAGGGAGGAGCTTTGAAGTGTCGGGCCAGCAGCATGACTCCCAGCCCACCCAACCACCATAT
>CAZEOY010000496.1:0-3410 GCA_964513835.1 uncultured Syntrophobacteraceae bacterium | reverse complement strand
TGGGCCGGCGCACCAGGTCTTCGGGGGTCACCTCGACGACCGGGCCGCCCGGCGTGAACGCGCCGGCCAGATCGGGCAGCCCCCCGTGCCTGAGAGCCAGACTTTCCAGTATCCCATCAACACGCTGGGGCGCTTGTCGGACGTCGAGCAATTCGAGGACATCATTGTGAGGACCGGTGCGGACGGCAGCATGGTCCGCGTCAAGGACATCGCCCGCGTGGAGCTCGGGGCGGTGAACTACGACATCACCAGCAGGTTCAGCGGGAAGCCCACCGCGGCGCTGGCCGTCTTCCAGCTTCCGGGGTCCAACGGCCTGCAGGTCACGGAGCGGGTGCACGCGAAAATGGCCGAGCTCGCCAGGGCTTTTCCCACGGGGATTGAGTACAGTATCCCTTTTGACACGACCCGTTTCGTGAGCAAGGCCATTGCGGAAGTCCTGATGACGCTCCTCATTGCGTCGTTCCTGGTGTTCCTGGTGATCTACATATTCCTCGAGGACTGGCGGGCCGCCATCATACCAGGGGTCGCCATCCCCGTATCCCTCATCGGGACCTTCGCCGTCATGGGGATCCTGGGATTCAGCCTCAACATGATTTCCCTTTTCGGCATCGTCCTGGCCATCGGTGTCGTGGTGGACGATGCGATTGTCGTGGTCGAAAACGCCGTCCGCAACATTCAGGAACACAAGTTATCGGCACGCGAAGCCACCATCCGGGCTATGAAGGAGGTGACGGGGCCGGTCATTGCGACAACCCTCGTTCTGATGGCGGTGTTCGTGCCGACCGCCTTTCTTGGAGGAATCACCGGTCAGCTCTACAGGCAGTTCGCTCTGACCATCGCGACGGCGACCTTTTTCAGTTCGGTCAACGCCCTCACCATGAGTCCGGCTCTTTGCGCCCTGCTGCTGCGGCCGGCACCCGAGCGCCGCGGCCCCTTTTTGCGTGCATTCAACCGGGCTTACGAGGGAAGCCGATCCCTCTATCAGGGGACAGTCAACGTGGTCGTTCGCCGCGCCGCACTCTTTATCCCGCTCTATGCGGTTCTGGCTGCCGCCTCCTATTGGGGTTTCATTTCACTCCCCACGGGGTTCTTCCCACAGGAAGACCAGGGATACGCGATGTTGAGCGTTCAGCTGCCGGATGCCGCATCCAAGGTGCGCACCGATGAAGTGGTCCGCAAGATCAATGAACGGTTAGGAACGATGAATGGTGTGGAGAGCTACGTCTCCGTTTCGGGGTTTTCCCTCCTGGACGGATCCAACGCTCCCAATGCTGCCGCCTTCTGGCTGATCCTGAAACCGTGGGATGAGCGAAAGACCCCGGATGTGAGCCTCGAAGCCATCGTGGGACAGCTGTGGCAGACAGCCTATGAAATTCCGGACGCCAATATTTTTGCCTTCCCACCTCCGGCCATCATCGGGCTGGGCGAGGCCGGGGGCTTTCAGATGGAGCTTCAGGACCTTGGAGGTGTGGGGCCGGCGGCCCTTGAGCGGATGGTCCAGGAAATTCTCCAGGACGCGAGCACCCAGACAGGGCTGAGCCGGGTCTATTCCATGTTTCGGGCCAATGTGCCACAGGTCTATGCCGATGTGAACCGCACCCAGGCCAAGACTCTGGATATCCCCCTGTCGAACATCTTCGATACGCTCCAGGCTTATCTTGGATCCCTTTATGTAAACGATTTCAACAAATTCGGGAGGACCTACCAGGTGAATGTCCAGGCGGACGCCGCCTTTCGGCGCACCGAGGACGACATCCGGCAGATTGAGGTACGCAACAGCAGGGGTGAAATGGTGCCCCTGGGCACGCTGCTGGAAGTCAAGAAGACCCAAGGTCCCCAGACCATCTCGCGCTACAACCTCTATCCCTCGGCCTCCATCAACGGTTCTGCCGCTCCCGGCTTCAGTTCCGGAGAGGCTCTGAAGATCATGGATGGTATGACGGCCTCCAAGCTTCCGACTTCCATGGGAGTCGAGTGGACTGGCATGTCCTACCAGGAGAAGCGTGTGTCCGGACAGGCCATCGGCCTTTTCATTCTGGCCATTGTGTTCGTCTACCTGGTCCTCTGCGCCCAGTACGAAAGCTGGTCCATTTCACTGGCCATCATCCTCGTGGTGCCCCTGGCCCTCGTGGGAACGGTGCTGGCGCTGCTCGTGCGGCAGATGGACGTAAACATGTATACGCAGATCGGTATCGTGCTCCTCATCGGCATGGCCGCCAAGACGGCCATCCTCATGGTCGAGTTCGCCAAGCAGCTCCGTGAGGGCGGCATGAGCGTCCGGGAAGCCGCCATGGAGGCGGCGAGGCTTCGCTACCGCCCTATCCTGATGACGGGCTTCACCTTCATCATGGGGACCCTCCCCCTGGCTATCGCCACGGGGCCCGGTGCTGCCAGTCGACAGGCCCTCGGTACGGCCGTCTGCGGGGGCATGGTCTCGGCAACACTTCTGATGCTGCTCTTCGTGCCGTCCTTTTATGTCGTGATTCAACGCTTGAGTGACCACATTCGTCGAGTGAAGGCGGACTGAGCCGTTGCGGAGGAGTCCGCGAAGCCGTACCTCGATAGCCGCAACTCGAAAATCGAAACCGCGCCAGGAGGCGCCGCATGGCAGGCAAGACCCGGGAAGAGGCCGAAAAGACACGATCCAGAATTCTCGATGCGGCCTTCGATGTATTCACACGAAAGGGGTACGTGCGCACGACCCTGAAAGACATCGCCGCAGTGGCGGGCGTGACTCGCGGGGCCATTTACTGGCATTTCAAGGACAAATTCGAGCTCTTCAAGGCCGTGGCTGAGGAAATCGAAGCCGAGGCTTCTGTCCGCCCGGAGGACATTCCGGTGGAGGACGTCCAAACCCTCGATCACATCAGAGAACGTGCTCTGGAGTATCTCAGCAATTTCGAGAATAACAGCCGCTATGCCGTCTTCTACGAGATGCTGCTCTACAAAACCGAGCACACGGAGGCCCTTGAGCCCGTGCTCGATCGCGAGCGGGAAGCCCACCGGGAAATCCGCAGCCAGCTCACGAGGGTCTTCTCCAATCTTAAATCGCAACGTCGCGTGCGATCAGATCTCGATCCCGCCCACGCTGCCCTGTCTCTGTGTGCCTTCCTTGTGGGCCTCATCGAGGTCTGGCTCTTCGACCGCACCACTTTCTCCCTCATGGAAACCGCCCCCCATCTCCTCAGCCCATTCCTCGAATCCATGAAACCCGAGGCAGAAAAGGGGCTTCCGGTATGAGAGGTTGGGAGAGGCCTGAAAAGAGAAGCTTGACAGCTTTTGTCCTTCGGAGCTAGCCTGGCTCCGTGCTGCCGTCATTGAGTTTTGGCATGTTCACTCCCATGAGGTATCCCCCCCCCGATGCAGAACGACAACCGGACCTCCATGAATCCCCGGAAGGCTTGCTGGGT
>CAZEOY010000495.1:0-3414 GCA_964513835.1 uncultured Syntrophobacteraceae bacterium | reverse complement strand
TTCGCCCGCGAATGGATCCTGGAAAACCAGGCGGGGCGTCCCATGTTTCGGGCCCTGCGGGAGAGGGAGCGGCGGCTCCTGGTCGAAGAGGTGGGCGCCAGGCTGCGAGCCATGATGCCTTTCCTCGATGCCAAGAAGATGATCTAATCTCGCAGAAAGGAACGATCAGCCATTGCAGACGGGGACATTCAGAGACAGGTTTTATCACATACCCGTTGCGCGCGAAGGAATCCCTTATATTCTGATCGCAGCGTTCGTCACACTGGTGTTTGCCGTTGAGGGCTGGGGAATTCTCACTCTGCCGGCTCTGGCGGCCACACTTCTGGTGGGGCACTTCTTCCGCGATCCCGAGCGCATCATGTGTGCCCAAGAGGCGGATGTGCTCTCGCCCGCAGACGGCAAGGTCATTGCCATCGATCGGATGGAGCCTGCTCCCATGACGGGCGGCAGATGCGTTCAAATCAGCATTTTCATGTCGGTCTTCGATGTCCACGTGAACCGCATCCCCGTTTCGGGCGTTGTTCAGGAGGTCCGGTATCGAAAAGGGACCTTCGTGGCCGCCAATCTCCCCAAAGCCAGCACCGAAAACGAACAGAACTGGGTTCGGATCCTCTCCGACAGAGGGCCGGAAGTGGTCATGACTCAGGTGGCCGGTCTCATTGCCCGTCGCATCGTCTGCTGGCCCAGGCCAGGGGACCGCGTGGAGCAGGGAGAGCGCTTCGGCATGATCCGCTTCGGCTCGCGAATGGATGTTTTCGTTCCTGTGGAGGCTGAGGTTCTGGTCTCGCTGGGGCAGCACGTCTACGGGGGTGAGACAATCCTATGCCGCCTGAAGTGAAAAAGCGCCGCTTCAAAAAGAAGCGATGGCGCCGCCTTGAAGAAGGGGAGATTCACGTCGGCGCCTACATCGTGCCGAACCTTTTCACGACCGGCAACCTGATGAGCGGGTTTTTCGGCATCATCAGCTCCATTAACGGAGACTTCCAACTGGCGGCATTGGCGATTTTCGTATCCTGTGTCTTCGACATTCTGGATGGGCAGGTTGCGCGGCTGACCCGTGCCACCAGCCGGTTCGGCGTGGAGTGCGATTCATTGGCCGACCTGGTGGCCTTCGGGGTTGGGCCGGGCATCTTGATGTACCTGTGGGCACTGAAGCCATTCGGGCGAATCGGCTGGCTTGCCGCATTCGTCTTTGTGGCGTGCGGCGCCCTCCGGCTGGCTCGGTTCAACGTTCAGGCGGAAACATCCAGCAAGAAATACTTCGTGGGGCTCCCCATTCCCGGCGCGGCCAACATGATCGCCACAACGGTGTTTTTCCTCGAGGGGTGGAGGATAGCGTTCACTCCCTATGGAGCCCCATCCCTGCTGGTGGTTACTTATCTCCTTGGCTTTCTGATGGTGAGTACGGTCCCGTTCTACAGTTTCAAAGACTTCCAGATGATCAAAGCGAAGCCCATTCCCGTGCTGTTCGGGGTGCTCGTGCTGGTGACGGTCATCGCCATCGAGCCTCAGCTGATGTTGTTTTCCATGTGTATCACGTACGTGTCGGCAGGCCCCGTGCTGTTCCTGATTCAGACCATCCGTCGCAAGCCCGCCGAGCAGCCGCCTCCGGAAGGAGCTGAAAAACCTCAGGAAGCGCTGCCCAGCCCGGATCAGGAAGAGACGTTGTCGTGAGCGATGACAAGAGGTGATTTCCCATGTCCATGACCATTAGTGAAAAGATCCTTGCGAAACATGCGGATCGAGCGGAAGTGCATCCCGACGAGTTGATCGAGGTGAAGGTCGATTTCGCCCTCGGCAACGATATCACCGCCCCCCTGGCCATCGAAGCCTTCAGAAGGGCCGGCGCCACCAAGGTTTTCGATCGGGACCGTATTGCCCTGATCCCTGACCACTTCACGCCGAACAAAGACATCAATTCGGCCATGCAGGTGAAGCTCATTCGGGAATTCGCCCGCGAATTCCAGATCACCCACTATTTCGAGATCGGACGCATGGGAGTGGAGCATGCGCTCCTGCCGGAACAGGGATTGGTTCTGCCCGGCGATGTGGTCATCGGGGCTGACAGCCACACGTGCACCTACGGAGCCCTGGGCGCTTTCGCCACGGGAGTGGGCAGCACGGACCTGGCCGCGGCCATGATCACGGGGCGCATCTGGTTCAAGGTCCCTCTCTCCGTGAAGTTCATTTTCAGGGGCAAGCTGCGCCCATGGGTCGGTGGGAAAGACCTGATCCTCTATGCCATCGGCCAGATCGGGGTGGACGGGGCTCGATACCGGGCCATTGAGCTCACCGGCGAAGTCATTGAATCGCTGCCGATGACCGACCGTTTCACCATGTCCAACATGGCCATCGAGGCGGGCGCCAAGGTGGGCATCATCGCTCCAGACGGCACCACGGAGGACTACGTGAAGGAGAGGGCGAAGAGGCCTTATGAATTTTTCGCCAGTGATGCAGATGCCGCCTACGAAGAGACTTACGATTGGGATGTCTCCGGCTTCGAGCCCATGATCGCCCTCCCGCACTCGCCCGGAAATGTCCGACCCATCAATGAGCTGCCTGAAATTCCCATTCAGCAGGCGGTCATCGGCTCCTGCACCAACGGGCGGTTAGAGGATTTGAGACAGGCCGCTCAGGTGCTGAAAGGGAAAAAGGTGGCTCCCGGGGTCCGCTGCCTGGTGATTCCCGCCACCCAGCGGATCTACCAGGACGCCATGCGGGAAGGCCTGCTCGAGATCTTCGTGGATGCGGAAGCGGCGGTCAGCACCCCGACCTGTGGACCCTGTCTCGGTGGCCACATGGGGATTCTCGCTGCCGGCGAAAGGGCCGTTGCGACCACCAATCGAAATTTTGTCGGGCGCATGGGGCACCCCGAAAGCGAGGTGTACCTGAGCAATCCTGCCGTGGCGGCGGCCTCCGCCATTGCCGGGCGCATCGTCCACCCCGATGCCGTTTGATCAGGGGGGACAAACGATCGAAACTTCAGTCCTTTGCGCGAGGAATAGGGGAGCGGAGATCATCCCACTCCCTTCATGGGTCCCTTTGCCGCGATTTTGGAGATGAGAGGAACACCTCATGAAGATGCGTGGAACCGCCTGGAAATTCGGCGACGATGTGGACACGGATGCGATCATACCCGCACGATACCTGAATACGACAGACCCCGCCGTGCTGGCTGCCCACTGCATGGAGGATGCCGATCCCGAGTTCATGAAGAAGGTGAAGCCGGGAGACATGATCATCGCGGGCAAGAACTTCGGCTGCGGCTCTTCGCGGGAACATGCTCCCATTTCCATCAAGGCTGCCGGGGTGAGCTGCGTCATCGCGGCGAGCTTTGCCCGCATATTCTTCAGGAATGCTTTCAACATGGGGCTGCCGATTCTCGAGTGTCCCGACGCGGCCTCGGCCATTGCG
>CAZEOY010000494.1:1107-3417 GCA_964513835.1 uncultured Syntrophobacteraceae bacterium | reverse complement strand
CAACAGCATTGAGGCCTCCACTCCTCAATGTGCCGTTCCGTGAGATGGTCCATTTCTTTATGTTACAATTAGCATAAATTGCACAATACCAATACGACGATTCACACCAATATGCAAACAAAACAGTCGGATCTGTGCCGCGCAAAAAACTGACCAAACATTCAAATCCGTTCAGGCCGTCTGCCCCTTATGCACACAGGCGGCTGACAGTAGACGGGCGTCACGGAAATACGGGCTTGCGGTACGGGTTGGAAAGTGCATCGGGACTGTGCATGCAATCAACAGCCTCCAGCGAAGTGGAAAGCCGGTCAAGCGCATTCGTGGGCTCGAGTCTCATACATGAGTGATAGATGGAGCATTGTCTGAGGTGGGCTCACTATAAGCCAAAACCATTTTGCTCGCAATTTCTTTCGTGTGACTGGCAGGGAGCGATCGGGTAGACTTCTGCCAGGAAATGCAGTAGCCAACGCGAAGTATTCTGTTGGGTCTTGCTTGCGAGGAAAGTACTATGAAGCTGCGGCTTATTCCGAGGTAAAACTTCCACTGTGAGGAGTCAGATGAAACCCAAATCGATGGTCCCGGTCGTGTTATGCGTATTGGCGGTTTGCACTTTCTGGTGTCTGGACAGCGTGGCGGGAAGCGACCCTTGCGAGCTGCTCACCAGGGCCGAAGCCGAAAAATGGCTCGGCGAGCCCGTCAAGGACCCGGAATCGAAGGACACCGGCAACCCCCTGGGACAAAAAATGTGTTTGTACGAAGCCACATCCTCCTCACGGTTCATTCATATCTCGGTCATACGCACGGAAGAGATGTCGAAAAAGGTTCGCGAGCATGGGCAAAGTGGATTGGCAGTGTATCAATCCACCAAGGAGATGCTGGACCCTGTTCGGTTGGTTCAAGGCATCGGGGATGAATGCTTCTGGGCGATACCCGGCCTCCACATCCTGAAGGGAACCGACTACATGGTCATTGGCGTGGGCAATACCGACAAGGAAGAGAATCTGGAGCTCGCCAGGCGTATCGCTGCCATGGTCCTGAGCCGGTTTTGAACGACCGGGACCATCGCCGGTCGAGGATTGAGAGCTTCGTTCCGGCAGAAAACTGAAGAGTCGTCAGCTCGATCGCTCTCAAGCTCAACGGGCGTACGCTGCCTGATCCTCCATCCCAGTGACGGAACAGGCCGTGCGATCTTCTTCGAGGTAACGCGCAAGCGCTCGGGCCGTGGCCGATATGGAGGCTGCTGCGATGAGGTCGGCGGGAGGTCCTTCCGCCACCAGTCGCCCTCCCGCCTCGCCGCTCCCCGGGCCGAGATCGATGACGTAATCGCTCGCCCAGACCAGGTCCAGATTGTGCTCGATGACGAGCACCGTATGGCCCTGCTCTGTCAAAGCATGAAGTACGGAGATCAGTTTGACCACGTCGGCACGGTGAAGGCCGGTTGTGGGCTCGTCCAGAATGTACATCGTGGCCATGCGATTGGCACCGAGCTCGCTCGCGAGCTTGATGCGCTGGGCTTCTCCTCCCGAGAGTGTCGGGCTGGGCTGCCCCAGCCTCAGATAGCCCAGACCGAGGTCGCACAGGATCCGTAAGGGCCGGTGAATGCGGGGATAGGCGTCGAAGAGCTCGGCAGCCTCTTCGATGGTCATGGAAAGCACGTCGGCGATGGAGTGCTCCCGGTACCGGACAGCCAGGGTTTCGTTGTTGAAGCGGCTCCCGCCGCACGTCTCGCAGGAGACCCGCACATCGGGCAAAAAGCTCATCTCCACCCGCGTTTCCCCCTGGCCTTTGCAGGCTTCGCAACGGCCCCCGGCGATGTTGAACGAGAACCGACCGGCTGCATACCCTCTGGCCCGGGCTTCGGGAAGCAAGACAAAGAGCTTTCGGATTTCGTCCCAGACGCCCACGTAGGTTGCCGGAATCGATCGGGGGGTCCGGCCGATGGGATTGTGATCCACCTTCAGCACGCGTCGGACCGGCTCCCAACCCAGGATCGCCTCCACGGGAGCCGAGGGTCCGCCGTAGCGTCTTCCGAGCTTCTCCTGCAGCCCTTCATAGACTACCTGTTCCACAAGGGTGGATTTCCCGGCGCCCGAAATCCCCGTCACACAAGTCAGTGTGCCCAGCGGAATGCGAACGTCGATTTCCTGAAGATTCCGGGCGGATGCCTTCACCAGTGTGAGCCAGCCCTCCCGGCCGGGATCCCTTTTCCCATTGGGCCCCAGCAGCGTGTCCAGGGATGCACCGAACCACCGGCTCGTCAGGCTTCGGGAATCGCGGCAAAGCTCGACGAAGGGGCCCTGGGCCACGAGC
>CAZEOY010000494.1:0-1097 GCA_964513835.1 uncultured Syntrophobacteraceae bacterium | reverse complement strand
CCCCGGGTCCCAGCTCGATGAGGGTATCCGCCTGCCTCATGGTCTCGGCGTCGTGCTCCACCACGACCACGGTGTTGCCCTTTTCCTTCAGTCTGCGAAGGCATACCAGCAAACGGTCGTTGTCCGTGGGGTGGAGGCCGATGGTAGGCTCGTCCAGAATGTAGCAGATCCCGCGGAGATTCGACCCGAGCTGTGCTGCCAGACGGATGCGCTGGGTCTCGCCGCCGGAGAGGGTGTCCCCGGCTCGATCCAGTGCCAGGTATTCCAGGCCGACTTCCCGCAGAAAGGACAGCCTTCCCGAAACCTCCTTCAGGACAGGTTCCGCGATGGGTCTCTCGTCGACTGAGAACCGCAGATCCGTCCAGGCCCGGTCGAAGTCGTTGACGTTCAAATGGACCAGGTCCCCGATGGTCCAGCCCTGTAGGAAGACGCTGCGGGCCTGGGCATTGAGGCGGTGGCCGCGGCACTCGGGGCATGGAACGTCCTCGTGGAGAGCCTGAACCGCTGCCCAGGCCTTGTCCTCTTCCCCAACTTTCGAGAGTACCGACAGCAGGCCGGGAAACTCTTTTGGCAGACCCTTCAGAATGCCATCGCGCTGAAAGGCGCTGAGCTCCGCAGGCGCTCGCTCGGGGTCGATCTCCAGGTCCCGTTCCCAGTGCTGCTCCAACCGTTTTCCGAGGCTCTTCATGCCGCCCAGCCACACGGAAGAGCGCAGGAACTTCAGCAGGCCGTCGTTGAGGGGCAGGTGGAGGGGGCCCAGCACGCGATCGGGGTCGATGACCCTTGAAGTTCCCAGTCCCATGCAGGCGGGGCACCATCCCTGGCGGGTGTTGAAAGAGAAGAGGCGGGGGTCCAGCGGCGACAGGCCCTTCTGGCAGGTATGGCAGTACAGGTGCTGGCTCAAGACCTGTTCCGTTTCTCCGGCCAGGATGAGCGACCCGTTGCCGAGTGCGAGGCCCTTGCGGATCATCTGGACCCATTCGTCGCTGGATGCTGCACGCTGTCCTGCCAGCGGCACGACCGCCTCGATATCGTGCTCTCGATGCCGAGCCAGCGATGGAATCGGGTCCAACGGCAGGAGGGTGCCGTCCACTCGC
>CAZEOY010000493.1:0-3427 GCA_964513835.1 uncultured Syntrophobacteraceae bacterium | reverse complement strand
AGCGACAGCAGCAACAGCAGTTGCAAAGGCAACAGCAGCAGGAGCGGCAGCAGCCACGAGACAGACGGCGTCCGCAGGATCAGGAAGACCAGCAGCAGCCGGGCACCCAACCCCAGTAAACTCATCTGTCTGACAAAGTGTGTGGCTGCCTGCTGCTATTCGCAAGGTGACCGCAGCCAGTACCCCAAAATCCCGGGAGGTTCGGTATTGGCCTCCCGGCTCTACTTGGGGAGCTCAGGCCATTTCGATTTACGTCCTGCTATTCCCACGCCCCTTTGTTCTTGCCGATGGCTTCCAAAACGTAGGGCCACACGTTCTTCACCAGGATACCGTGTCCCTTCGCCGTCGGATGTATGCCGTCCGGGAGGTTCATGGATGGCTCGCCGGCAACTCCTTCCAGGAAGAATGGGACGAGGATCACACCGTGCATCCGGGCGACTCTCGGATAGATATCCCTGAAAGCCGCCGTGTATTCCGCCCCCAGGTTCGAGAGCATCCGCATTCCGGCCAGCACCACCGTGACGTCGTTCTCCTTGAGAATGCGGATGATCTCTGAAATGTTCTTCTCGATATGTTCAGGTTTGATGCCCCGAAAACCATCGTTGGCGCCGGTCTCCAAGATGACGATGTCAGGTTTCATCCTGAGGATCCAATTTACCCTCGAAAGCGCTCCGCTGCTCGTCTCACCGTTGATCCCGGCATTGATCACCCGGTAGTCGAACCCTTCGGCCCTCAGCTTTCGTTCGAGCTGGGCGGGATAAGCTTCCGCCTCGGGAAGCACAAACCCCTGAGTCAGACTGTCTCCGAAGGCCACGATGGTCCCCTGTTCCCCGCTGGGCCTTGACGCCGGAACTGATACTCCGACCTCAGATGCGCTGAAGCGCAACTGCTCCAGCTGCCGCTTTGGGATCCCGTTCGAGGGGGGCTCTGGGCGGCGTCCTCTGCCTTGTGAGAAGCACACCCCCCAGCCCTCCTCGAGGGGGGAACGGAGACTTACGCCCGTGTAACCCGGGGTAAAGGGTGGTCTCGCCGCATTTTCGAGGACTTTTTGGGCCTTTGAAGCACAGTCGGGGACAGACTTCGCCCCTGCGGGCGAAATCGCCCTCGATGAGATTGAGGAACCGGCACCGTCTTGACCGGGGAGCATCGTTTCCGAAAAAGTCGCCGTCGCCGGCAGGGAGAAGAAACACAGGAACAGGGCCGAGACCAGGACGGTGGACGTGAAGCGAAGGGAGGACAGCCGGCGCATGGGGTCACTCATCCGTTTGCTCTCTCAAAAAAGCCGCGGGCTTCTGCCTCAGAATGGACCATGACGCGATCAGCCCCACCAGGGTGACCAGGGACACCGTCACGGCCAGCATCAACAGGCAGGTGAGCAGAAACGGCCGATAGGGGATTTCAAACAACCGACTGCTGATGAACCACGCGGCCGTGTGAGAAAAGACCAGGGCAAGGAGCGCGCTCACGAGGCCCAAAAGACAGTTTTCCAGGGTGAAGACCTCGAGAACGAAACCGTTTCGGGCTCCAAGAATCTTGAAATACACGGCCTCCTGGATCCTTGCGTAGCGCGTGGCCAGGACTGAGCTGACGATGATCAGGATGCCGGCCAGGACACTGAACAGCGTGAAGAACCGCGTGATGCCCGAAAGTTTGACCATGACCTCCGTCAGAGTGGACACGGCCTGGGTGACGTCGATCACGCTCACGTTAGGAAACCGTTTCACGATCCGGTTCTGGAGAGCGGGTATCTCCTGGCTGCCCACCCTCACGGCGGTGAAAATTGTCTGGGGAGCATCCTGAAGGGCGGATTCCTGGAAGACGAAATAGAAGAATGGCTGGAGGAGCTCCCCCCTGCGGGTGCGGATACTGGACACCCTCGCTTCCAGGGGAACGCCCTGGATCTTGAAAGTGATCAGGTCGCCCACTTCGACCGGTTTCATGTCGAGCACGGTATCGAGGATGGAAACCTGCAGCCCTTCCCAATCGCTGCGGAACAGGCCGACGCCCTTAACAAGGCGCTCGTCGCCGAGCATATGGTCCCGGTACGTGAGGTTGAACTCGCGCGCCAGATTGTCCCCCCTCTTCTGCCGCTCCGCTTCGACATCGACGTTCTCCCCGGCGATTCGCACGATCCTACCTCGGACCACGGGATAATACTCCGCCTGCATCCCGAGGGTCTCCTGGAACTCCTGCAGTTGCGAGGGCTGGATATCCAGAAGGAAGGCGTTGGGCGAATCGGGAGGGAAGGACTGCACAAACGTGGCATCGATGTTCTTCTCGACGAGGGTGATGGAAAAGATGATGGAGAGGGAGGCGGTCAGGGTGACCATGATGGCGCGGGTGGCGTTTCTCGGCCGAAACAATCCCCGCAGAGCCTGCCTGAAAATGAGAGACTGGATCCGAGATCGTTTGAGCGAGGAGAGAACCGCATGGGACAGCAGGGCCGCTGCGAGGATGAAAGCAGCCACCCCTGTCACGAACCACATGCCCATCCTGAAATCATGCAGGGACTGCCTCAGGATCAGACCCAGGAATGCGAGCATGACGGCCAGCACCGTGAGCGCAGCAGGCAGCCCCTTGCGGGCCGGAGGGCTCTCACTCCTGAAGATCGCGCCTGGTTTCAGCTGCTTCAGGTCCTGGAGGGGCAGAATACTGAAGAGCACAACCACCAGGGTCCCGAGAATGAATCCATCGATTACCATCCGCCACGATAGCGTGGGCCGGATGCTCGTGGGGATGAGCCCCCGGAACAGCTCGGGAAGCCAGACCTGGATCAGGGAGCCCAGCGCCAGTCCCGCCAGCGTGCCCAGCACCCCCAGCACGCCGAGCACCGTGACGAACTGGACGGTCACAAAACGGCTCGTCGCCCCCAGGGTCTTCATGATGGCGACGGTCCTCTCCTTTTCTTTCAGAAACGCCGCCAGCACACTCTGAATGCCGATCCCCGCCAAAAGGAGCGTGAAGATGGAGATGAGGGTCAGGAAGAAGAGAAAATTGTCAAAGAACCGCTTCATTCGGGACCGGGCCGTCCGGTAGGTGTCCACCCTCTCCTGTCCCTGGAGGGCATGATCGCGAAGGTCCTGGACGATCTTCTCCAGATTCTCTGAATCCACGACTCTCAGCAGAGTATCATACTGGATGCGGCTCCCCTTCTGAATCAGATCCAGCGCCTCAAGATCCTCCGAAGATATAAAAACTCGGGGACCGAAGGAGAACAGGTTCACGGGACGGTCGGGCTCGCGGGTCACGACATCCCTGACGGTAAGCGTCGACCTCCCGATGTGAACCGCATCACCCACCTGAATCGAGAGCCTCTCCAACAGCGACGACTCGACAATGATGCTCCCCTGCGTCAGGACATCCTCGAAACGGCGCCCCGACCGCAGTTCCACGGCTCCATAGAGCGGATACCCCGGCTCGACCACCT
>CAZEOY010000492.1:0-3433 GCA_964513835.1 uncultured Syntrophobacteraceae bacterium | reverse complement strand
CCCCGACGTGAGCGTCTGCTCGTCGCGCATCGCCATGTTTCCACGCCCCGAAGTTCGCGGAGGGATGTGGCGGTACCAGGAGTGGTCAAACGCAATATGTTCGCACGATGAGATCGTAAAGAACATTTTCATCGAATCCCCCCTCGTCCACCCGAGCGTGGTGATGCGCCGGGATGAGCTCCTGGCGGTCGGCGGCTACCGGGAGTGCGGGTGGGCGGAAGACTACGATCTGTGGCTGCGCTATTACCATCATGGGGGGAGGTTCGTGAAGCTGCCTCGCACCATGCTCGCCTGGCGTCATTCCGAAAGCCGTCTGACTTTTGCCGACCCGCGCTACAGCCTGGAGAATTTCCTGCGTGCAAAAGCCTGCTACCTTGCGCGTCAACTGCAGGGACTGCCGCGTCCGCTCTATCTGTGGGGAGCCGGTAAAACAGGTGCCCGTCTGCTCAAGCACCTGCAGCGGGCGGGGCTCCGAATCGCCGCCGTCATGGAGATAGATCCCCGCAAAGTGGGCGGAGTGAAACGAGGGGTGCCGGTGCTGGCACTCGATGACTTGCCCCGTCCGTGCGATGCGTTTGTCGTCACAGCGGTTGGCTCCATCGGAGCGCGTGATCTGATCCGCCGGCGGTTGAGTGATCAAGGCTACAGAGAGTCGCTGGATTTCATCTGCGCCGCATGAGTCGGCACAAGACCTCAACGGTTCGGGATCATTCCCCTTTGTGCTCACCAGCCTTCACGGCGGCGACCTTCATGCTGACCACGGAATGGGCCAGGTCCTTCAATTCCTCTTCCGAGAGCTGCAGACCTTCGAGGATCGCTTGGGCCGTCGGGTCGTGGGCGACCAGATCCATGGGGAAGACTTCTTCGGAGATGACTTCAACCTTCTCGAAGCCCGCCGAGCGCATGCCCTCGAGGTATTGATCCTTCAAGACGGCGCCTGCGACGCACCCCACGTAGGCGGCGATGGACTCCCTGACGGCGCCGGGAAGCTCTCGAAGGAGGACAATGTCCGAAACCATGAGCCGCCCGCCGTCCTTCAGGACACGAAACGCCTCCCGGAATACCTGCTCCTTTTCGGGTGACAGGTTGATCACGCAGTTGGAAATGATGGCGTCCACATGGCTGTCGGGAACCGGCAGATGCTCGATCTCCCCCAGTCGAAATTCGACGTTTTGGAAACCGCCTTTGACTGCGTTATCCCTGGCCTTGGAGAGCATATCGGGGGTCATGTCCACGCCGATGACTTTTCCCGTATTTCCAACCTGGCCCGCGGCCAGGAAGCAGTCGAACCCGGCGCCGGATCCCAGGTCGAGCACGATTTCGCCTTCCTTGAGGGAAGCCAGGGCCACGGGGTTTCCGCAGCCCAAACCGAGGTTGGCCCCTTCGGGTGCGTTTTTCAGATCCTCATCACTGTAGCCGATTCTCCTGCCGATCTCGTCGACTGCGGGAGCGCTTCCACAGCACGAATGGGCCCCGGGGCAGCAGGAGCTCCCCGCCATGGCGAACTTTGCGTACTCTTTGCGAACCACGTTCTTGATCTCATCGGGTCTCATTGTGTTGGCCTCCAGTTCCTGATCCCATTCCGGTCAGTCCGCTCATGAGCGGCCCGAGGAATTCCTTGACGCGCTCAGCCAGGAGGTCCGCCTTGATGAGCGTGAAGCAGCAGACCTCCCCGTCCTTTTCCCAGCTCACCAGGGCCAGCTTGTCCCCGGCGCGAATCCCCGCCCTGTCGCGCAGCTCCTTGGGGAGCACCATCTGGCCCCGCTCGTCCACGGTAATGAGCGATTCCATGCGGCAGCAGTCCTTCGCCCGGGATTCTTGCCCACAGCAGGTCTCTCTGGATTTTTTGCGCGGCATGGCCACCTCCTCGGCACACATTGTGTCGTTATTCTGATTAATCAGAATAAGTTGATTAATCAGAAAATAACAAAGTCTCTTCAGCTTGTCAATCCTTTGCGGATTCCCCGCCGGTACTCAATCCAGGCAACGCCTTTCCGAGGACTCGAGTGACAGCGTGCTGCCGGCTGCCCATGTCCAGAGACACTCTCATCTTCCTGAGGCTTCAAAGGGCATGCGGTGAAACCAAAACAGGCCGGGAACCCCGTCAAACCGGGACTCCCGATCTTCCTGGATGAAACCTGAAGCCAAGCGAGGCGCCCTATGGGGCGGCAGCTCCGATGATGACCAGGCCGAGCCACTGCTCATCCACTTTTCGGGCCTGCTCCTCGATCTTGGCGACAATGCTGCGACCTGCTGAGCCATCCCGGGAGAGCAGAGAAGAGGTTCGGCCTTTTCGACGATGGCTGAAGTCCTTGGAGGCGCCAGGTCAGGGCCGGCCCGCGCCCTTGCGGCACAGCACGGAGCGGCATTCCTCCAGAGTGCAGGCATCGGCCCCCGCCCTGCGGATCGATGCGGGCTGGCGCGCTGAATTGGCCGCCACGACCGCTTTCTGGAAACGTTTCTTGAGCTTGATCCGATTCCAGTAGGTCCACGGCGCTCCCGAGACCTTGGCCCGGCCTTCCGCAGCGGCATCAGGACTCACCAGGAAGTCGGCCAGGTGAGTGACCTTTGCACCCGCTCGCTTCAAAAATTCGGCGCAACCGGCACAGTACGTGATAAGCCTCTCCCCCTCCGTCTCCCCCTTGCGCCTGGCTCCCCACTTTTTGGCAAAGGCCGGGTTGATGAAGCCGACGGAGCCGCCTTCACCGCAGCACAGGGTGAGCTTCTTCCTGTGACGGGCCTCGCGGATGGAAAGGCCCATTTGAGTGATCCCCTCGCGAACCGCCTCCTGGATCCCCGATGCGTATCTCAAGGGGCACGGGTCGTGAACCATCACGGGTCCGGAGAGACCCCCGGCCTGAAAAGCCCCGACAGCAAGCAGGCGCTCCCAGACCGTCACCACCTCAAGTTTTTTCCCGTATTGTTCAAAGATCTTGTAACAGTTCGGACAGGCCACCCAGACATTGCTGATGCCGTGGGCGGAGAGGTAATCAAGGCTGGATGAAAAGGACGCGTGGAAGTGAGCCGCCCGCCCGAGATCGTGAGATGGCTTGGCGCAGCAGTCCAGAACGATCCCCAGCTGCGTAGTCTCCTGCCGCAGGAGGTGGAATATGCGCCAGGTGGCCTCCGGGCGGGTTCCGGGCAGTGTGCAGCCCGGGAAGAAGACCGTGTCGCAGCCCTGCGGCAGGCCGTACCAGGAGTAGCGCTCCGACTGGCCGCGGGCCTCGTAGCCCAGAATGGTCTTGTAACGACGGAGATCAAGGGCGCCCTGCTCCACGGCCTGCCGGCGCATCTCCAGGAAGAGACCGGCCGGACTGAGCTTTTCAGGGCACACAGCGCCGCACAGGTCGCAAAGGCTACACTCGAAGGGGTCGGCGACCCCTTCCACGCCGCCAGGGGCCATAACCGCCTGGGCGATTTCCCCCGGCATTCC
>CAZEOY010000491.1:0-3442 GCA_964513835.1 uncultured Syntrophobacteraceae bacterium | reverse complement strand
GCGGAGCTTTCAGATATACCTGGTACGGCAAGGATGAATCAGGGGTTGCAGTACCCGATGGGGTCTATTCCATCAAACTGACTGCAACGCTGTCGTCGAATCCGATCGTAACGCAGTCGGAGACGATACGCGTCGTCGTGGACACCACGAAACCGACGCTGGAGCTGAGCTCCCCCCTGCACCATTCCCACTTCAAGACAGATGTTCCGGTGGTGGGGACGATCAGCGACCAGAACCTCCTGGAGTGCTCCATCAGTTATGCGGGAGAGGAAGGTCCCACCACTCTTTATGAAGGCGGCGAGAGCAGGCTGGCATTTCCATTCGGTTCCATTGTCGACGTGCCCGAAGGCAAATATACGCTCACAGCCAAGGCTCGAGATGCCGCCGAGAACACCATAACCAGGGACCTGGACTTTATTGTGGACAGGACGCCTCCCCAAGTCACCCTCGACACTCCGAAGGGCGGCGAGCACTACGGATCCGGTAGGAATATCATCCATATAACCGGGGGAATTGTGGAGGAGAACCTCGACGCATTCACCCTGAGGGTTGGGGCGGGGGACAACCCATCGCAGTGGATGGAATTGTACAGCGGCGATGCAATTCCCGGGGAGCGACAGATCTTTTCCTGGAAGGTTGGAAACGAGGACGACGTCCCGGATGGCATCTACACGATAGAGCTTTCCGCTGAGGACAAGGTGGAGCAGTCCAGAGGAGCGAGAGTCAAGATCACGATTGACAACACTCCTCCTTCAGCAGCCATCACGGCCCCGGCCGAGGGGGAGTATGTGAAATCCGCGAGGGAAATTCAGGGGACAGCCTTCGATACGACGCTTGACGCCTACACATTGGAACTTTCCGAAGGGCAGTGTCTCGATGCTTTCAAGTGGGTTACGCTGAAAACCTCCCCGACTTCCGTAAAGGATGGATCGATAGCCCTGTGGCAGACGCTTCCCCCCGATGGCGACTACTGCCTTCGTCTGACCGCGGTCGACAAGGTCGAAAACCAGTCGGAATCGAAGGTGCAGGTCAAGGTCGATACAAATCCCCCGACACCTCCGGAGCTGTCCGGTGAGGTGGACAGCAGGACAAACGGATCGCCCGTGTGGGCCCCCAGCCCCGAACCCGATACGGCCGGCTACAACATCTTCAGGGGGGGGCAGAAGATCAACACCCTCCTGGTCAGGGACGCGAAATACGTGGACCGGGACCTCAAGGACGGGACCTATATCTATACGGTAACTGCCGTCGATCTTGCAGGAAACGAGAGCAAGTCTTCGAACGAGCTCGCTCTGAGGATCGACACCAAAGGGCCCGATGCCAGAGTCCGTTCACCGCTGGAGAGCGCCCTGGTGAGCGGGCTTGTGGATATCAAGGGCACGGCCTGCAGCTTCGATGATTTCATGGAGTACCGCGTCAGTACGGGGCCGGGGGCGGATCCTTCGGCGTGGGACGTCATCATGAGATCGCCCTTGCCGACGCCCTATGGTCTCCTGGCCCAATGGGACACCATCGTCATACCCGATGGACCGTATTCCATCCGGCTCGAAGGCGAGGATCTTTCCGGCAATCTCACCACTCACCGCATCAAGGTCAGCGTCGACAATACACCGCCGGCAGCGCCCGTTCTGCTCACGGCCACTCCCAACGAATCCGAGGTCACCCTGACGTGGGTTGCGAATACCGAAGGCGATCTCGGCGGCTATATCCTCTACAGAAACGAGCAACTGGCCAATGTGGAGGGCCTTGTGGTCGGCAGTCTCAAGCCTTACCTCATCGTCGGCACATCGTATGTCAACCGGTCGCTCCCCGACGGGAAGCACAAAAACCATCTCCTAGCCATGGACCAGGCTGGGAACACGAGCGATCCATCCAACATGATCGAGGTGGAGATCGACACGCATCCGCCGCACGCAGTCCTCACAGAACCGCTGAACAATGCCAGGTTCCAGAGCAAGATCCTGGTGCGGGCCGAGTCTTCGGACCTGGATATCGAATCCGTTCAATTCCAGTTCAAAAAAGAGGAGGGTGCGGACTGGGCGAACCTGGGCAGCCCGGTGAGCAGAGCACCCTACGTTGCCGCTCTCGACCCGGAAGCACTCGGCATCAGCCATGGAGTCTACAGCCTGCGAGCTGTGGCGACGGACAAGGGCGGAAAAGCTGATAACGCGCCCTCGGTCATTACCGTGACCTACAAGGACCTGACAAGTCCCGATCCCCCCATGGAGTTCAAGGCGTTCACCGACGGCGACAGCGTGATGCTTTCATGGAAACCGAACACAGAGGAAGACCTTGAGGGATACAACGTCTACAGGACAATGGATGGCAGCCGGGAGAAAGTCAGCACATCCGTTCTCCGTGAAGCGGTCTTCTGGGATGAAGGACTTCCCGACGGCGACTATGAATATGTCGTCACGGCGGTGGATACCCGGGACAACGAGAGCCGGCCTTCGGACAGCGCTCCCGCCAGGATCTATGCACCGGTGCTCGTGCAGCCCTTCACACCTGCGTCACAGAATACCATTCCAGTCAGCGGCAGCAATGCCGGAGCTCACTCCAGCGTAGAGATTTTCGAGAATCCGGCCACGGGACCTGTGTCACACGGAACGGTGCCTGCCGACGGCGAGGGGGCATTCAGCATGCCGTCACTGACCCTGTCGGAAGGTGAAAACAAGGTCACCGCAACGGCCAGGCACGGAGCGGAGAACTTCAGCAAGGTTTCGGCTCCCGTATACGTTGTCTTCAACGTGCCCCCCGCGGCCCCGACCGGGCTCTCGACCTCGGTGAGCCATGAAGACGTGGCGCTCACCTGGAACCCCAATACGGAACCGGATCTCGCCGGGTACAATCTGTACAGAGACGGCGAAAAAATGAACACACCGCTGCCTGTGACGTCGGGATCCGCAAAGACCTCCTCATTCAATGACGATCATCCGCCTGCAGCAGCATTCGACGGCCAGACCCATACATACTGGGCTTCGCAGTATGGGTACGGAGCCTTCATTCCGTGCTGGTGGGAGCTGGAACTCCCTCAGCGCAGTCTCATCAATCACGTCGAAATCAACTGGGGGGCACAGAGCAGTGGGTATAGCAATGAGCACGTATATGGCGGTAGGGACTACGAGCTGCAGGTGTGGTCAGGACATGCCTGGATAACCCTCGAGCGAGTATCCGGTAACACATCGAAGATCAATACTTTCGACCTCAGTCCGTCTTATGCTACGAACAAGATCAGGATCGCCGTCACTGACACGACGGATGCAGATTACTCGAAGCAGGTCAGGATTGCCGAGGTCAAGCTGCGCCAAGACAATCTTGTAACCGGAACCCATTACAGCGACTCTGGCCTGCGCGACGGGCGGTACAATTACAGAGTCACGGCTGTCGATAACTCAAATTGGTAAGCCACTGGTTCGACCAGTGAGACTTGAAAAGCTTTGAG
>CAZEOY010000490.1:0-3449 GCA_964513835.1 uncultured Syntrophobacteraceae bacterium | reverse complement strand
GTCTGCAGCTCTGGCAGCCAAGCTTTGCCGTGTTCAGGTCATCGCTGCTTATCCGATAACACCTCAATCCAAAATCCCGGAAGTCCTCTCGGAATATGTGGAGAAAGAGGAGCTGCAGGCAGAGTTTGTAAGGGTTGAGAGCGAGCATTCGGCTATGGGGGTGTGCATCTCTGCGTCGCTGGTCGGTGCCAGGGTATTCACTGCCACGGCCGCCAATGGTTTGGCCTACATGCACGAACAGCTGCATTGGGCTGCCGGCGCGAGACTTCCCATCGTCATGCCCATTACCAACCGAGGTGTCGGGGCGCCTTGGACTATCTTGAATGACATGCAGGATTCCATATCCCAGCGTGACACCGGCTGGATGCAGTTCTACTGCATGAACAACCAGGAAGTCCTGGACCAGGTGATCCTCGCTTACCAGGTTGCGGAGAAGCTCCTGGTCCCCGTCATGGTGTGTTTCGATGGCTTCAGGCTCTCCCACACGATGATGCCGGTGGATGTCCCGGACCAGAACCTGGTCGACTCATTCCTGCCGCCTTTCGCTTCCCCTTATCAGCTGGACCCTGAGCGGCCGGTCAACATCAATCCGGTCGTGATGGGCGATCCACTGCCGGATGGAGACGGGACGATGTGCCCCAGTTACATGGGTTTCCGGTTCCGGCTCCAGGAAACCCTTGAAAACGCATTCCCTGTGATTGCCGATGCGGGCAAGCAGTTCGGAGACTTGTTCGGTCGCTCCTATGAAGACACATTCTATCGGTACCGAGCAGAGGATGCCGATTTCCTTTTCGTCACTATGGGGTCGCTTGCGAGCGAGGCAAGTGAAACCGTGGACTTTCTGCGTGAAGAGGGTACGCGAGCCGGGGTGATCGGGCTCCGGGTCTTTCGGCCGTTTCCTGCACGACAGCTGACCGAGGCGTTAGAAAGAGTCCAGTCCGTGGCCGTCCTCGAGAAAGCCATCAGCTATGGTTACGAGGGTGCTCTGGCCACCGAGCTCAAGGCTGCCATCTTTTCACACAATGGTCATCACCAGCCCACGGTGTGCAATTTCATACTGGGCCTCGGAGGCAAGGATGTGAAGCCACAGGATCTCCTGGAGGCTGCGCGTGAGACGCTGCAAGCGTCCGTTAGCGGGCTCCGTCAGACGAAGCCCCGCTGGTGCGGATGCGGGATTTGAATTGCGAATTGAATCGTCGCTTTTAATGGAAAGGACAAGCAATCTCTCATGTCCACCGCTATCATGGATTTGCCTGAACAAGAATACATCATGCCGGGGACCCGAACCTGCGCCGGCTGTGGACTCCCCATTGCCTATCGTTATATCCTGAAGGCCCTGGGGCCGAAAACCATCGTTACACTTCCTGCCTGCTGCCTGACGATCCTTCACGGGATCTACCCCAGAACCCCCATCGCCATCAACGCGGTGAACAATACCTTTGCCAGCACGGCCGCCTCGGCCTCGGGGCTGGCAGCGGGTCTACGAGCTACCGGCCGCACCGATTACACGGTTCTGGCCATGGCCGGCGACGGGGGAACGTTCGACATGGGGATTCAGGCTTTGAGTGGAGCCGCCGAACGCGAAACCGACTTCATCTATGTCTGCTATGACAATGAAGCCTACATGAACACCGGAGTCCAGCGATCCAGTGCCACGCCATCCGGCGCTGTAACGACCACAACGCCCGTCATGCCCAAGGAGCAGCCCAAGAAGGATTTTATTCAGATCATGGAGGCCCACCACCCCAGATACCTTGCCACGACCTGTTCTTCCTATCCCGGAGATCTTTACAACAAGTTTGTCCGCGCCAAGGAGGTCAAAGGGACACGGTTCATCCACGTGGCCATTCCCTGCCCTCCCGGTTGGGGATACGCGACAAAGGATACGGTCAAAATTGGCAGACTGGCTGTGGAGGCGGGTGTAGTGGTGCTCTACGAGGTGGACGACGGAGTGTTCAGATTGACCGGAAAGAGCCTCAACATGGCGCGGAGTGGTCGGAAACGCTCCGTCGATGAGTATCTCGAATCGCAAAGCCGCTTCAAGAAGATGGGGGAGGAGGCGATCTCAGCCTTTCAGAAGCAGATCGATGAAAGATGGGAGCAGCTCATCCGTCGTGCAGGTTTTTGAAGACTGAGCCCAGCCGGCTCCTCAGGTATTGCGCCATTCAGGCGGGAGGAGCCGGCTGGGCCCAGAAGATCACCCCTTCGGGCCGACCGTCAGTCCCACCATCGAAGCAGGACACTCCCCCAGGTAAAACCCGCTCCGAACGCTGCCATCACTACATAATCACCCGCTTTGAGCTTCTGTTCCTCCACGGCAACTTCGTAGAGACACAGGGGAATGGTTGCTGCCGTGGTATTGGCATATCGGTCGATGTTGATGACCACGCGGCTCATGTCGATGCCCATTCGGTTGGCCGCAGCCTCGATGATCCGAAGATTGGCCTGATGCGGGATGAACAACGCAATGTCCTCTCCTTTGAGGCCGTTCTTCTCAAGAATCCGGACGGACACATTGGCCATCTCGGTCACGGCGAACTTGAAAACCTGTCGACCTTCCTGGTAAGCATAATGCCAGCGGTTCTGAATGGTCTCAACACTGGCCGGCCGCAAGCTCCCGCCGGCTTTCATATGGAGGAATTCGCCTCCCGCCCCGTTGACGTGCTGAACAAAATCGAGAATCCCGAAGGACGGATCCGGGCAGGCTTCGAGCAGTACAGCCCCCGCACCGTCCCCAAACAAGACGCAGGTGTTTCGGTCCTGATAGTCGATGATGCTGCTCATTACATCGCTGCCGATGACGAGCACCTTCTTGTAGCGGCCAGCCTCGATCATCTGTGCCCCGGTCGAGAGTGAAAACACGAACCCCGAGCAGCCAGCCGACAGATCGAATCCCCAGGCATTGGTAGCACCCAGCTCCTTCTGAACCAAACAGGCCGTCGCCGGGAAGAACATGTCGGGAGTTACGGTTCCGACGATGATGGCATCCACTTCCTCGGCGGCCACCCCGGCTCTGTCAAGGCATTCCCGGGCCGCTCTCGCGGCCATGTATGAATTTCCCAATCCCGGGTCCAGGATACGCCGTTCGCGGATGCCCGTGCGAGATACGATCCACTCGTCGTTGGTCTCCACCATCTTCTCAAGATCCTGATTGGTCAGGCGCCTTTCCGGCACGTAACGCCCCACCGAGCGTATGTAAGCGGTTCGATCTGGCATGGTGTCTCTCCCTCTGCCCTGGCAGGCCTACATGATGCCTTTGTAATAGCCCCCGTCGATCTGAATGGAGGCTCCGGTGATGTAGCTGGCTCGCTCCGAGGCCAGGAAGGTGACCAGGGATGCAAATTCCTCGGGGGTCCCCAGTCTTCCCATCGGGACAGAGGATTCCCAGCGTTTGATGATGGCTTCCGGAGTCGTTCCTTCCTTTTCGGCGGTCACAACAGCCAGGGATC
>CAZEOY010000489.1:3222-3450 GCA_964513835.1 uncultured Syntrophobacteraceae bacterium | reverse complement strand
CTCCTCGCTGCCGGGGATCCTTATTTCGAGGTGCGCTCCCAGGTGTGTCGGGCCTTTGCTTTCTTCGGGTCCCGTGTTTTCGAGCATGAGACCGTGTTTCAGGCTTTGCTCAAGGGCTTGAGGGACGAGTGCTTTGAGGTTGCGGTTGAAGCCGCTGGAGCCATTGGGGAAATCGGGGCCGACCAGCGGGCCCTCGAGACTCTCCTGCACTTGAGAGAAGTTCATTAC
>CAZEOY010000489.1:0-3212 GCA_964513835.1 uncultured Syntrophobacteraceae bacterium | reverse complement strand
ATCCATCGATTGCTGGAGCGCGGCATCGTTCCCCCAACCGATGAGCTGACTTCTGAAATCGGAAGCTTCATTCTCACAGCGACGGACTTCCGCCCTCATTTCTCCATCAAGGAATCGTATCGGGTTGTTCAAACGTCCTGTCGGGATCGACTGAAGGATGGCAAGCTCGTGTGTGAAGACGTTGCTCTCCTGACCGAGGCGTCCGCGAGGAAGCGTTGAGATGATTTACGAAATCTGCAATTACCTGATCTCCATTTCGGACATTTTTTCGTTTTTTCGGCTGGTGAACTACATCACCTTTCGATCCATCATGGCGGCTCTTACGGCGGTGATCTTCATCTTTCTGTTCAGCAAGCCCTTCATCCTGTACATGCATCGGCGCTGTCTCCTCGACCAGGTGCGTGACACGGGCATTCGGTCCGCCTTTGACAAGAGTGGAACCCCCACCATGGGGGGAGTGTTGATCATCGGGGCCGTACTGAGCTCCATGGCCATTTGGGGCAATTGGCACAACCCTTACCTGGTGGCTTCCATTGCGGGGATGCTCTGGTTCGGACTCCTGGGATTCTGGGATGATCTCTCCAAAGTCCGGCGCCGCAGCGGGGACAGGGGGCTTTCGGAGAGAACCAAGCTGCTCCTTCAGGGCCTTTTCGGCGTCTTGTTCGCCTGGATTTGTGTGAGTCCCTTCGGCCCCCAGGGCCCTGAGCTGGCCAGCAAGCTCTATGTCCCGTTCTACAAATATCCGCTGGTTGATCTGGGGCCTTTCTTCTACGGGGTTTTCATTTTCCTCTTTGTCATCTTCGTCTCCAATGCCGTGAACATCACAGACGGCCTGGACGGACTGGCCATCACGCCGTCCCTTTTCGTGATGGCGGTTTTGGGTATCTTCGCTTATGTCGAAGGGAACCGCATCTACTCCAGCTACCTTTACTACCCGTTTCTGAGGAATGCCGGCGAGCTGACCATTTTCGGAGCAGCATTCGTGGGGGCGGGTCTGGGGTTTCTCTGGTATAACGCCTATCCTGCCCAGATCTTTATGGGTGATACGGGCTCCCTGGCCATTGGCGGGACGATGGCTGTTGTGTCGGTGCTTCTCAAGCAGGAAATGCTTTTCCCTCTTCTCGGCGGCCTGTTTCTCGTGGAGGCGTTATCCAGTCAGATTCAGGATAAGATCGGCGTCCAGTGGATCGGGCGTCGCATCTTCTACCGGGCCCCTCTCCACCACGATCTCCAGTACAAAGGCATTGCCGAGACGAAGGTGGTGATCCGCCTTTGGATTCTCTCGGGCATTCTGGCGCTGATTGCCCTGGCCACCCTCAAGCTCAGGTAACCCTTATCCTGCAAGCCCCTTTTCATACCGAAGCCAGAGGATCAGCGAATCGTGTTCCTCCATCGAGCCGAAATATCGTCGGCGCGAATCGAGCCCAGCCGATTCACCTCGAAAAACTCGTCGATTTCGTACTGATTCCCCTGGCTCCACCAATCTCTCAGAATGTCTCCCGTTTCCCGCCGAAACATCCATTCGTCACCCAACGTTTGATGGAGATAGCGCTGGAGGCTGGCTTCCGCGGTCCACGAGACGACATAGTCCAGCGCATAGAGTTCGGGGGCCAGGTCGAAAAGATGCGTTTCGGGCTTGTAGGAAAAGCCTGTGTAATGCCGGAGCGCATCGGCATAGATCTGGCCGTTGGAGAGATCCCCGGACTGGAACATCTGCAGCTCACTGAGGAATTTTGCGCCGTAGCGACGAAAGAAGGCCATATCTTTCAAAGCCTTATAGTGCAGCAGGGTGTCGATATCCCTGGAGCCGAGATGCAGGACCCTTTCAAGGAACGGCGGCGTGAAGCACATGTTCTGGAGCAGAAATGCGTAGGTTTCCGAAAGGATGGACGACGTGTTGAAATCCTTCAGCGCAGGGGGCAGGTCGGCACGGGTGTGGACGATGCTCAGGGCATGCCCCATCTCGTGGAACAACGTCTCGAGCTCGATCCAGCCGCCCGAGGGATTCATCACCACGTGGGCTTCCCGGGGAATGCTCAGGGCAAAGGTGAGTCCCTGATGGCCCTTGTGGCGCGAAGGTTCCAGGTGCAGGTGCAGTCCGTGGAGGCTTGTAACGTCGATGGACCAGACTTTGAAGAAATCCAGCAGTTGGGGTATGGGAATCCGGGCGGGAAACATGGGGTCGAACTGGCCCAGGCCCACGAGATAGATGGCGTCGAAGCGATTGGATTGGGAAAGCGGCATTCCGAGCGTTGCCTGGACCCAGGAGTCCATGGCGCGGAAGTAGAGATCGGAGGTCTCGTCCATGAGGGAGCGGGTCCAGCGGGCGTATCGGCCGTAGTCCATCCCCTTCTTGTCGGCGCAGTAGGCCACGTAGTCGGTGTAAGCGAGCTCCTCCCGCAGAATTCCGAGCACGACCTCCCATGGGGCCAGTGCGAACGGCTTCAAAAACTTGGAGAGGCTGCTGGTTTCCTTTTCCATGATCAGTCTCTTCGGGACGTCACTGCTTTTCTGACACCAGGTGTGAATTTCTCTCAAGTATACTTTTTCGCCGTTGACGGCAGCCGAGGCGCCTCGGGCCCACTGGGAAAGCTCATTTTCGTATGGCATCGCCTGCAGTTGAAGATAGTGGGAGAGCAAAGTGTGGTAGATTCGTTTTTCCTCCCGGGATGTCGGGCTTCGGTGTGAAAGTGTCTGGAGGTTTGACGGCTGAAGCAGATCTTCGAAACCGTTGTACAGGTCGCTGTCGGAGGTTTTTGAGGGGTCGCCGAGAGCCGCGTTCAGGGCTCGCGAAGTGATCCGATGATTGAGCTCGAGCAGTGAAAGCTCCAACGCTTGCCGATGCTGATCAGCATCTTCCTGTGGGTTCTTCATGAATATATCCTTGAGATGAAGCGATCATGGCATTAGGTTCAGATTGATCGCTCGGTGCGGTCCACCCTGGAACCGGGGAGGAGAATGCCGAAGGCTCACTCGTTTTCCCGGACTGTGAAAGCCTGACGGAGCTGAAATGCAAAAGCCGCAGAATCATTATACCCGATCTGCGGGAAATTTGGCATACTTCGTGTCCCGGTTTGCAGGTTGGCTCATTGTTTTCAGACGATGCAGTGGAGAAAAAACAAAGATGCAGAATCACGAGAGGCGATCGATCCTTTGCCCCAACTGTCGAAAGCTCATCAGCACGGATGAGTCTGCCTGCCCCTATTGCGGCA
>CAZEOY010000488.1:2154-3466 GCA_964513835.1 uncultured Syntrophobacteraceae bacterium | reverse complement strand
CCTGCACCAAACGCTGAATCAGCGGCTTCCGCCTTTTGTGATCGGCGACAAATCCTCTCAGTTCTCATTGGAAGCACTCCACGCTGGCGTTGAGCGCATAGGCCCCGGCAAGGTCAACGAGGGCTCGACAGCCCTCGTCATAGGCCAGGCCAGACCCACGTTCGACGGTTTGTTGAACGTCCTTCCAAGCTTTCGGGAAATCTTTTGACAAGCTCTTCAGATAAGCTTCCCTTTCCCGGCGGCGCTTGAGCTCGCGTTGCTCCTCTACTCGCTTCTGCTTCTCAAGGCGGATACTCTTTGCAGTCTCGGAGTTTGTCCTGAGGTCTCCCACAGTGCGCCGGGGCGTTTCCGAGGTCTGGCCTCGCAGGCCACGCCACCATGCCGCAAACTGATTCTTGATCGTCCTTTCGACCTGCTGCCCCTTTCCGTCCAGAAGCTGTTTAAGGATTGCCCTCATCGTTTCCCGGGAATATTGATCCATCCACTCATCCACGTCCTCCTGGGAAGGGCCGTCGTCCTGCAGAACCTCACAGCCCACGCCGGCTCCTGCCAGCAGGTCTTCATCCACCTCAAGGAACTCTGCAAGCGCTCGTTGAGCCATCGACAGGTTTCCCATACCTGCAGCGGATAGAGGCTCCCTCTCGTCGTCATCCATGATCTCCCTGGTCACAGCCGCGAGCCACCCGATGTGCAGGCTGCGGAGATCTCCGCGCAGCAGTTCATCCCGCACCGGGGCGAGGCGCGCCATCCAGCCGCGACCATCCTCGATCCCAAATCGGTCGTAGTTCTTCGACTCCTCGAGTCGCCAGACAATGATCCAATGGGTTTCGGTGGCTCTAATGTCGAGAACGTGGCGCACCGCGACAGCCTCGGCGGTTGCCTCATCCAAAGTGTCGATGGGCAGTCGCACCATGAAGACGGCCGTCATCCAGTTGGCCACATAGACATGGGCATCGAAGTACCGCTGCATCAAATCTTCCGGTCTCCCCTTCAAATCCCCCCATTGGTATTCGTTGGTGAAACTGACGGGGGTGATGTGAGCCCGCGACGAAATCGCCCGCAAGTCTGCCATCTCTTCCGCTGTGAGCGGCCGGTCGATGGCGAGAAACTCGTAATACTGGTATTCACTCATGGCATGCTTCCCTTTGAGATCCCAAGGCCCGGAACGTCAGATAATGCATTTGGAGGCATTGGGCTCATCGATCCTTTCGCTCTGAGATGCAGCGAGGTGCCTGATTCACTCATTCAGCTATTCGATGCGTTGCCTCCCGTCAATACAGAGATTACCACGAATGAGAATTCTCTTTGCCGC
>CAZEOY010000488.1:0-2144 GCA_964513835.1 uncultured Syntrophobacteraceae bacterium | reverse complement strand
CTGGATAGCTCGTGGACAATACCATTGGGGATGCCTTTATCGACGCGGGGGTTCTTGCCTGCGCTCTTGGTGAAGAATAGAGAGTGATGGGCTTCAGGTCGATTTTGACCGGCCCTTTGATTCCCTTGATGTTCTTCGATGGTGAGGGCGGTGTGAGGGCATGGATGGCACGCTTCGCACCTTGCATGGGAAACAGGTAATAGCATCGCTTTCATTACCCATTTATTGGGTACATTACCCAATGTTTTGCCATGGTGCGTTCGGGGCCCTGGCCCGGATATTCCAGGCGGCTGGCGTCGATTCCCTGGCAGAGTATCCGGCGCACTATGTAAATTCCCACCGAGGGAGATATGTTCCTGGATGTCGCTCACGGCGAAATCGCCCGCATCGTCGATCCAGCGCCCGGAATCTTCCGGTCAACCGGCTCGCACCCTCCGGGAATTGCTGTCCATCGACTGAGCACGTCATCCCCGCATGCTTTTGGCGGGGATCCAGGGATTTGAAGGCCTCTGGATTCCCGCCAGGGACACGCGGGAATGACGACTCAACCGGTCATTCAATTCTATGGAGATGTACTTGGAAGAATGGGTTGATGATCGTCACTTTGTCCTCTGTGACCTGGCCGTGCTGTATGTCATCCAGAGACAGATCCAGATTGGTGTCCATCAAACGGTTACCGCTCATACAGCTCGGCTCTGTCAAAGCGGTAGTCCTTGGGTAAATGGAAGGCATGAGCCCTCACAAACTGGAAGAAGTCCTCTCGCTTGGCGGAGGCCCTATCTTCCTCCACAAGTATGACCTTGAACCTCCTCCCATCCATTTCCGCCCCGAGACTTCGATCGGGGACGAGCACGCCCCCCTTGTACGTGGCATCCAAGACCTGCCGCATGGTTGATCTCCTTGGCCGGAGCCCGCACCCACCAATCACGGTGAAACAGCGAGAGACTTCGGGCTATGCGGCGTATCGGATGACCTCCAGCTCTGCTGCGCCCTTGACACTATGGAAGATCTCTTCCACGCGCCCCAACATCGTATTGTCGAGAAGGTATTCGCTGCAGTTCCGGCACTGCAGGACCGGAAGGCCTTTCAGGACCACGATGGTTTGCTCGCCAACCTTGAAGGGGAGATCGGTGGTCAAGGGCTGCTTTTGCGCACCGCACACGTTGCATCTCATGATGCTCGTCTCCCTGTCTTGAGATCTTCTTCCCACTCCCCGGGTCCAGGAGAATGAGCCGTGATAACCCTTACATTGTCTCCCTCCTTGTCCATGGAAAAAGGATACGAAAGACACGCTCTTAGTGCACTGAATAAACCAGATAGCTGGCGAAATACTTGTCTGTCGGGTACTCCTCGATGATTTCATGACACACACGGGAATCCAGGATCGCACGGCGAGAGTAACTCGTCCCCTGAGAGGCATGTTCACATGATATGTCCAAAGGAGCTTTCCCTCCTGGACACACCGCCGGATGAAAGCCAGAGATTCATCAGGAATCAGGGGCTTGTGGTGGTCACGCATCGTCCCCGGTTGTCCTTGTTGAGGAGTCATCAGCCCACCCTGTCATGTTCGATTTCGCCCTCGCTTTACTTAAAGCATCGTTGGGTTGCTCAGGTTTTGAGATTGTTCGTCTTGAGGAAAGCCTCCACCGTGTTGAAAGCATTGAGAAACAACGGGCTGCCGGAGAAGGACAGAGGACTCACCGGCCCGATGGTCATGAAAGAATACTGCCGGCTCTTCATATCGAACGCCGAGTGTGGGTCACGGAAGAGCTGGTAGAGATCCAGTGCCGTCCCTGATGAGCCCACCAACTGTCGAAGCGATTGAAACTCCTGGCCCAGCCCCAGCCCGAAGCCGAAAAAGAAAATGCGGAGCTGCTGGAGGATCTCGGGGTGCAGGCTTGAAAGCGTCTGGCTGATGAAGAGCCAGCCGAGGCCGTATTTGCGGGTGGTCCGTGCCGCATCGATCAGAACGGATCGGACGCCGCGTGCTGCGTCGTTGTCCCCGGGCAGCTCGCGCGGAGCCAGTCGGTGCGCCTCGTCAATGACCACCAGCGCGTTGAGACTCTGATTGTCTTTGTAGAAGTGCTCAGCCGCCAGGGCCAGCCCGTCGAGGAGACGCTTGATCACGAGGGACTGGATCTTGT
>CAZEOY010000487.1:0-3466 GCA_964513835.1 uncultured Syntrophobacteraceae bacterium | reverse complement strand
CTGGACCCCGGCTTTCGCCGGGGTGACGGTATCGGAGGGTTTTGAGATAGTCTCTTAAAGCAACCGTACAGTCACTTGCGCCCGGCTGTACTGGTTCTTCGCTTCAGCTGCGCAATGAGCTCCGGCACCACCTGAAGGTAGTTGCCCACGATTCCCACATCGGCCACCCTGAAGATGGGCGCTTCGGCGTCTGTATTGATGGCGATGATCTTCTCGGAGCCCTGGATGGCGACGAGGTGCTGGACGGCCCCCGATACTCCGACGCCGATATAGAGCCGGGGCGCCACGGTCTTCCCGGTTTGCCCGACCTGGCGTTCATACGGCATGAGCCCTGCCTGGACGACGGGCCTCGAGCAGGCCACCACCCCGCCGACGACATCCGCGAGTTCCTGCAGCATGGCAAAGGAGGAGGCGTCGCACGCCCCTCTCCCGGCGACCACCAGAGCCGGGGCGCGCACAATGTCCACACTCCCGGCAACGGGCACCTCCTTGATCCAGTCGGTAATGGTGGCCAGATCGCTTTCGGGAGGAGACCAGTCGTGGTGATGGATCGTTCCCCGGCGTGCCGGGTCGCGTTCCGGCAGCTTCATGACTCTTGGACGCACCGTGCTCATCTGGGGGCGATGCCGCTCGCAGAAGATGGTTGCCATGATGTTTCCGCCAAAGGTGGGGCGGGTCATGAGCAGCAGTCCTGTTTCCTCTTCGATGGCAAGGCCGGTGCAGTCGGCCGTAAGCCCGGTCTGCAGCCGCGTTGCCACGACTCCCGCCAGATCGCGCCCGAGATGCGTCGCTCCCATGAGGAGGATTTCCGGCCGTATAGTTTCGCAGAGGTCGGAGAGGGCCTTGCCAAAGGGCGCCGATAGATACTTGCTGAGATGCGGGTGGTCGATGACGTGCACCTCGTCGCACCCGTAGGCGACTGCTTCGGCGGCGATGCTTTCGACACCGCTGCCCACGAGGAGTCCGAGAACCCTGGCGTCGACGCTGTGCGCAAGCTCTCTCGCTTTTCCGACAAGCTCCCAGGAGACGCGGGCCCCCTCGTTTTCCATCACCTCAACGAATACGGCGACTCCCCTGTGATCCGTCAAAACCCGGCGCGGCAGCCCACGCTCTTCCCTGGAAAGTCGCCGCTTCTTCTTCTTCTCGAACCGAACCGCATCCACCGGGCAGCTTTCCTGGCACTTGCCGCATCCGACGCACAGTTCCGGGTCGATCCGGGCCACCCCTTCCGGGGAGAGCTCGATAGCCCCCACGGGGCATTCCCCGATGCAGATCTGGCATGCAATGCATTTATCCGAAATGATCTCGGCGACTTCGATCCCTTTGAGGTTTCTGGCCATTTGGCTCTCAGTCCTCCCACTTCCCGAGGAACTTCGACAAGAACGCCGCATCCGAGAACACCACGTCGAGGGCCTGCGTGACCGCCCCGACGATGTCCCGCTCCCCGTCAAACCTGGGGCCGCCCTCTCGAACCGGAGGAGAGGAGATGTTCTTCACCCACGTGGGGGACCCTTTGATGCCGACCTGTTTCGGCTCGGCGTTGATGGCCGCCGCATCCCATACCTGTATGGGCGAGCGGAGGGAATGGATCATGAGTGGCAGCGGGGACCTCCGTGGCTCGGCGAGCTCAAGCTCCACGGACAGCAGCGCCGGAAGCCGCCCGACGACGACCTCGATCCCGCCCTCAACCTGTCGCCGAACGCGGATTGTCCTTGCAGCCGGATCGATCCAGTCCACATCGATGACATAGGTGAGCTGGGCGTAACCCAGGCGGGTGGCGATGCCGGGCCCCGTCTGGGCTGTGTCTCCGTCGATGGCCTGCTTCCCGCAAAGGACCAGGTCGACGGGAAGCTCCCGGTCGAGACGCTCGATGGCCCTGCTCAAAGTGTAGCTCGTGGCCAGGGTATCCGCTCCGGCGAAAGCGCGGTCCGACAGGAGAATGGCCTCGTCCGCTCCCATGGCGAAGGCATCCCGCAGACAGAGCTCGGCCTGGGGCGGCCCCATGCTGATGGCCGTCACCCGGCCGCCGTAGCGCTCCTTCAGGCTGACGGCCTCTTCCAGGGCCACGATGTCGTAGGGGTTTGCAATGGATTCCACGCCGGCACGCACGAGCGTGTTGGTTTCCGGGTCGATCTTCACATCGGCCGTGTCCGGCACCTGCTTGATGCAACAAACGTAGTGCATGGGGGCGCCCTTGAACTGGGAGTTGAGAATTGTCAAGGTCAGGACTCGGAGCCTGGCTTTTCACCCTCCTCGATCAAAGCCCTCACGTGAGTCATCCCCAGCATTCTGCAAACCCTCCAACGCTTTTCTCCATCCAGAATGCGGAGCATCCCTCCCGTGAGCCAGAGTCGGACCGGCTCCAGCTGGCCGTCTTCAACGACGGCTCGCCGGAGCTCGTCCAAAGTCTCGCTGTCAAAGACGCAGCGAAGGTTGGGACTGATCTTCACAAGCTCGATATCTCGTTCAATTCCTCCCATGGCAATCTCCCCGTGGTCCTTGAGAAAATGAAGGTTTGCCTTCACACTGTTGTCGGCTGAAATGCTTCAGATGTGGCAGGAAGGCAGATTCCAGGTTAGCACCTTCCTGCCGGAGAATGGAACAAAATGTGGGACTTGGTCTGAGGGCATCTGACGATTCCAGGAGCACGTTCCATGCCGATGCCCTGAAAAGCAGGTCTGGGTGAGGCGATTCCGGTGTTCTTCTCGGAGGGACCGTGGCTGGATGATCCAGAAGCAGGCGCACCAAAAGCGCCCAAAGGGTCCAAAGTGGAAGGTGACCATTGATTAAAAGCTTTGAAATCCTATTTTTTTATGAATATATACCATTTTGGTACGGTTCAAATCAGCGTGGTGCAACCATTCCGCAGCGGATGAAACGTCCTTTCCCGTTGTCTTCTGGAGCTTCAAACGTATAGTTTTAAAGATGAGCTCTTGCCTTCTGCCGAGGGTTTTTCTCAACTGACTTCAAACTCAGCGTGGCCCGTTCAGACAGGTCGAAGGCTGCGGCCCCGGTGGATCACGGAATCCGGCGCTCGTCTCGGTGTCGATTCTATGAGTTTTTGTGAACACCCCCTCAGGCAAAGTCTGTGACAACGGCTGTGGCTCGGTGTGCGTGAGGATGGGCGATACAATCCGAAGAGGGATTCAATAAATGGTCTGGGATCGGACAGGTCGACCGAGATGGAAGTACTGCTTCGTGGCCATTGTGGCGGTTGTTTTCGGTACGGTGGTGCGCGTCCACTTTCTGGAGGGGCTCGAGACGCGCGTCGCTTTTGTAACCCTATTTCCGGCCGTCATGGTCGCGGCCGTCTACGGGGGGTTCTATGCCGGCATGCTGGCAACGATCCTTTCAGCACTGGCCGCTTCCATGTGGTGGATCGAGCCTACCGGGAATCCCCTCGTCATCGCCGATCCCATGGATATGCTCGGGATGGGGGTCTTCGCCTTGAGCTGTTCGACCATAT
>CAZEOY010000486.1:0-3481 GCA_964513835.1 uncultured Syntrophobacteraceae bacterium | reverse complement strand
TCCGGCCCGTGCAGCGACCGGGGTATCACCTGTAAACCTCGAAATCGAACCCATTGCCCCCCATTCTGGATGCAATGATTATCATTAAGGGCGAAAAAACGCGAATGGGCAGAGCTGATGTCAGAGCGCAAACGGGATGGTGTTGCGTGGCATGGTCCACGGGACCAGGGAAGGGAGATGTGTCGGCATGGCACGGCGACCGGTTCTGGATTTGAGTGAGTGTACGGACTGTGAAGGGTGTATCGAAATGTGTCCCGAGGTTTTCAGGCGCAATCCTGCAGGCTACATCGAAGTGGAGGATCTGGAGGAGTATCCGCAGGAATGCGTCGAGGATGCCATCCGGTCGTGCCCCACGGACTGTATCGCCTGGGAGGAATGAGCAGGAAATTGAACAAGGAAAGGAACCGGCATTGAGCAGCAAGTCCCGAATGGGCATGGCCGCCATTCGTTCCAGCGTGGAGAGGCTTCTCAGATCCGCGGGTCCGTTGTCCGAATCGGGCGAGTGGCCCGAAGCTCCAGACCCGCAGGTGGTTAACTATCTCCTGAGCTTCCTCTTTCACCCGTTGCCGCTGGTGAAATGGAGGGCGGTGACGGCGCTGGGGCTGGTGGTGAATCGGATGGCGGAGGAGAACGTTGAGTCGGCTCGAAACCTCATGAGGCGGCTCATCTGGAGTCTCAACGATGAATCGGGAGGCATCGGCTGGGGATCCGCTGAAACCATGGGTGAGATCATGGCCGTCAATGAGACTCTGGCTCGGGAGTACTCTTGCATTCTCTTGTCCTACGTGCAGGACGAGGGGAACCCGCTGGAGAACCCGCTGCTGGAGCGCGGTGTCCTCTGGGGAATCGGACGCCTTGCCCAGGGCAGACCGGAGCTTTTGGAAGGCTGTGGATGTCATCTGGTCCCCTACCTGCGGTCCGAAGATCCCATCCACCGTGGGTATGCACTGTGGGCTCTTGGATTTCTCAAAGAGAGTCTGCCCGTCCGAGAGTTGGCCGCCCTGATGGAGGATCGCAGCGAGATACAGATCTACGAAAGCGGAGCCATCATCATTGTCCGCATCTGCGATCTGGCCAGGCGGCTTTGCCAGGACGCCAGTGGGGATGGACCATGTCATTGAATCAGGCGTAGCCGCTCAGGGTCATGCCAAGACTGCAATGAAGAGAAGGAGAACAGTATGAAAATCTTCTTAACGGGGGGAACCGGGTTCGTCGGGGCACATCTCACGCGGCACCTTGCTGCCCGAGGCCATGAGATCACCATCTTGAGCCGGTCGGGTTCGCGACGTGCCGAAGCCCCAGGGGTGGCGTTCGTGCAAGGCGATCCCATGGCACCAGGCCCCTGGCAGGAGGTGGTTGCCGGCCAGGATACCGTGATCAATCTGGCCGGCTCCTCCATCTTCACGCCCTGGACCGCCAAAGCGCGTCGGATGATCAGGGACAGCCGCATCCTCACCACCCGAAACGTGGTGGACGCGCTATCCGCAGCTCCCGACGGAAAGGTCCTTGTCAGCACATCCGCCGTGGGCTATTATGGAGGACGGCTGGATGACACCATTTTGGATGAGGAGAGCCCTCCGGGGGATGATTTCCTGGCCGAACTGGGCGTCCAATGGGAAGCCGAAGCGCTCCGTGCCCGCGACCTCGGAGCTCGCGTTGCCATTTGCCGCTTCGGAATCGTCATGGGCAGGAGGGGCGGAGCCCTCGAAAAGATGGTCCCGGCATTCAAGCGTTTCGTCGGAAGCCCGTTGGGAAGCGGCAAGCAGTGGTTTCCATGGATCCATGAGGATGATCTCGCTGAAATCATTGCTTTTTTACTTGATCATCCGCATATCTCCGGCCCCGTGAACTGTGTGGCTCCCAATCCGGTTCGCAACAAGGAACTGACCGAAATCCTGGCGGAGGTGCTGCACCGCCCGCTCATCATGCCTTCCGTTCCCGGCTTCATCCTCAGGACCGTGCTGGGGGAATTTGGTGACGTCCTTCTCAAAGGCCAGCGTGCCATCCCCAAAGTACTTCAGGAAGCCGGTTTCCGTTTTCGATACCCAACATTCCGCGAAGCCATGAATGATCTGCTGGCCTGATGCCAGGATAGGCGATCGCGTGTTTTCGAGTGGATTGAGTCCTGGAGTCTCAGGGGTTCCGGAAACGCACAAACGGACCGCATGCTCCTCAAGAACAAATTCCCGACAGGGTGGCGGATGCCTTTCCTCACAAGACATACCGATCTCTTAAGGCGGTGTGGCAGGTGCTGCCCTGCGGCGTTTCGGGCGGGAATGAACCCGCCCCTGTATCGTCGAGCACGATCTCCCTCATCCTGGTGGTCACCCTGAACAAAACCCGTTGAGCAAACTGGTCTTGGAGTGGTAAGATTTTTTCAAGTGTACGGCTTTTGAGCCTGCGGACCCGGGTTTTCAAAGAATGGAAGTACCCCGATGAAGTATGGTCGCTATGAAACCTTGAGGGAATTGGGAAGAGGCTCCATGGGGGTCGTTTACGAAGCCTATGACCCTCAGATCGATCGCACTCTGGCTCTGAAGGTCCTCAAGCCCAATCACGGCAGAACCGAACCTTTCGTCCGGAGGTTTCTCAGGGAGGCTCAGGCCATCGGGCGGCTCTCCCATCCTCATATCGTTACGGTCTACGATGCAGGGGAGGATTGCGGAACCCTCTTCATTGCCATGGAACTGCTGGAGGGTAGGCCCCTCAACGAGGTGATCCTCGAGCGGCGTTTCCGCACCCAGGAAATCCTGGATCTCGGCATTCAAATGGGCCAAACGCTTGAATACGCCCACAGCAGGGGCGTCGTTCACCGGGACATCAAGCCGAGCAACATACTGGTCCAGTCCGATGGGTCCATCAAGATCACTGATTTTGGCATTGCGCACATCGAAAATTCCTCGTGCAACCTCCAAACCCATGAGGGTGAGATTCTGGGGACGCCGGCCTATATGTCCCCCGAGCAGGTGCAGGGCAAGCCCGTGGACGGTCGGTCCGACCTTTTCTCGCTGGGGGTGATCCTGTACCAGCTCAGCGCGGGACGGAGGCCCTTTGGAGAGTGTGGAACGACGCTTGCCGCGCTGTTCCACGCCATCGCCCATGAAAAGCCTCCGGAACCAGCGGAACTGAACAGCGAGGTTCCGCCGGAGCTCTCCCGGGTCATCACCAGATGCCTCTGCAAGGAGCCTTCTGACCGCTATCCCTCGGGCGCTGCCCTGGCGATGGCCCTTCGGGAATGCCGACCCGGGAAGTCTGCCGGCTGGCTCCATGCGAAGCTGGATGCGATTGAGCGACGGGCAGCTGCTTTGCGCTTTCCCCAGGTGTTTCTCCTGGTTGCGGTTTCGCTGGCCGCTGCATTGATGTACCTGTTTCCACGGCCGACCGAGAACGTTGGAGCACTGCAGGGACGCAAGGAGGACGTCCAAATGGCCGGGCTGTCGGTGCACACCCACCCCCCTGGTGCGGCCATCTTGGTGGACGG
>CAZEOY010000485.1:0-3499 GCA_964513835.1 uncultured Syntrophobacteraceae bacterium | reverse complement strand
TTAGATAAGAAATCAAAGGACCTCAAAATCTATCCTGCACCCGCGGTGTCCATTAAGGAGGTCGAGCGACTGAAGGCCTACGACTGGCCAGGCAATATACGGGAGCTTGAGAACCTGGTCGAGCGAGAGCTTATTCGGATTCGAGGCAAGGGAGGGGGTGGGCTGCTCGCGTTTGAACATCTGGAAGTCCTGGAGCAGAGCAAAGCCTCAAGTCCGGGTCCGAAGGGGGAGGGCGACCTGCTCACTTTGGATGAAGCCATGACCAGGCAAATCCGTCAGGCACTTCAGAGATGCAATGGAAAGATAAGCGGCCCCGGGGGAGCGGCACAACTGCTTGGAATCAACCCCAATACCCTCAGAAGCCGGATGAGAAAGCTCGGTATCGCTCTAAAGGTTTCATGTTGAGCTGCGCCTCCGTCTCGATGAATTCGGAGATTGAGTTTCATACCGATGAGGTACTGACCAAGACAGGCTGTCACCGAAAAGGACGTCGAACTGCCGGGCATTACAAGGATACCCCAGGTGTTCCTTTAAGAACTGCATGTGCTCACCACACTCCGTCCGGTAAGTGCCGCCCAGCTGGCTGGAGCCGGTACACCCATTGCCGCGCGTCCTCAGGAGTCCAGAACCTCGCGCACCTTTTGAGCCAGGGTGGTCACCGAAAAAGGCTTCTGAAGGAAATGGATCCCTTGGTCGAGGACGCCATGGTGGGCAATGATGTCGGCCGTATAGCCGGACATGAAAAGACACTTGAATCCGGTCTTCAAGGCGCGAAGCTTCTGGCTGAGGTCTTTGCCGTCCATTCCGGGCATGACCACATCAGTGATGAGCAGGTCGATCCGTTCAGAATGGCCCTGGGCCAGGGCCAGGGCTTCAACCGGGTTTCGGGCTGCCAGCACCCTGTACCCTTGGTGATCGAGGATCGTTCCGGCCAAGGACAGGATGGACTCTTCGTCCTCCACCACAAGGACTGTTTCGGTGCCTCTCAGGTCCCTGGTCTCTTCCTGACAGCGCCGGCCTTCCCTCGTCACCCGAACCTGAGCTCTTGGAAAGTGTATCCTGAAAGTGGTGCCCCTCTCCGGTTCGCTGCAAACGTTTATGAACCCGTTGTTTTGCTTGACGATCCCGTAGACTGTCGCCAGGCCGAGGCCCGTTCCCTTGCCAACGCCCTTGGTGGTGAAAAACGGTTCAAAAAGGTTCTCCAAAACGTCTCTCTCCATGCCGCAGCCGTTGTCACTCACGGCGATCAGGACATACTCGCCGGGGAGAATGCCCGGTTGCTCCTGGCCGGTGGACTCACCGACCGTGACATTGTCGGTCTCAATGGTGACCTTCCCCACCCCCGAGATGGCATCCCGCGCGTTCACGCACAGGTTCGCCAGGATCTGGTCGATCTGGGCGGGGTCGATCTTGACCGGCCAAACACCCCGGCCGGGCTTCCACTGCAGGTCGATGTCTTCGCCAATGAGCCGCCGAAGCATCTTGAGCATCCCTTCCACGGTCTCGTTGACGTCGAGCACCCTGGGGCTGACGGCCTGCTTTCGGGCGAAGGCGAGGAGTTGTCGGGTCAGATTGGCGGAACGATGTGCCGCCTTGAGGATTTCCTGAACGCTGTTGTAGATCGGTTGTGTGGAGTCGAGCTCATCCAGGATCATCTCTGCATGGCCGATGATCACCCCCAGCATGTTGTTGAAATCGTGAGCCACTCCGCCGGCCAGCCGTCCCACCGACTCCATCTTCTGGGACTGCAGCAGCTGCGCCTGAAGTTTCCCCTTTTCCTCCCGGGTGCGCTTGAGCTCGCTGATGAAGCGTGCCTGCTGGATGTTCTGGTAAGCCATCGAGGAGAGCTGACCGGCGAGGATGAAAAGCGCCTGAGCGATCTTCTCGAATCGATCCCTGGCCATGGAGGGAACCTCGCCGAGGGCCTCCAGAAAGGCACCTTCATCGACCCCAAGCTTCCGAGCGTTCTCCCGCATCCGGGCTTGATGCTGGGCCTCGTTGCGAACCTGGCCAACGATCCAGTCGGCAATGTGTCTCCCACCGATTCTGATGCCGGCCCGCGCAGTCCACAACCCCCCGATCGAGCATAGCTGGACGTTGGGACCGTCGGGGTCGTAATCCTTGACGGCCCGATCGAAGCGGAAACACTGCTTGCGCCCCTCCTCCGTGCGGCGAATGATGGAATCGCAGAGCCGGCAGAAATGGCTGGGCCGTGTGATGGCGGTGCCGTCCGGACGTGTGATGATGGATGCTATACCAGTGGCCTGTGCACACTGGTCCTGCAGTTCTTGAATCTGATCGAGGTTGAAGAGCTCCTCGAATTCGATGCCTTCCGTCGCCTCCAGAGGAAGCGACAGGGCAATGAGGCGTTTCTCAAGGGCCTCCTCCGTCCGCTTGTGATCGGTGATGTCGCGGATGGATTCGATGGCGCCGATCATGTTGCCGTCCTGGTCGTGGAGCGGCGAGGCCTTTAGAGAAACCCAGGCGCCTTTTCCCCCATGGAGTGCGTGACAGAAAGCTTCCGCAACGAAGGAACGCCCCTCCTGCCTGATGGCGGGATACCTGGAGGCTATCTCATCCCTCGGCTCCCAGATGAGATCCATCAGCTGCGGTCTTCGCTCTCCATAGAATGGAACAGTGTAGGCATAGTCCCCCTTTCCGATCATCTCTTCGGACGGCACACCGGTCATCTCCTCGATGGCCCGATTCCAGATGATCACGCGCTTTTCCATGTCGACGGCCACGGTGGCATCCGGCAGGAAATCGAGGATATCCGCAAGCTTCCTCTCATTCATCCGCAGTGCTCTTTCGGTTATCTTTCGTTCCTGGTTTTCCCGGGTGACCATTTCCTTCAATCTCGCTTTCCGCTCATTTCTTCTCCCTTTGCATGCACCCTGAGCTCGGGATGGTCATCACAAGGCCGATTGCTTCTCCACCGTATCTCTCAAGTGTTTCAGAAGGCTCTCAAAGGACTCGGTACTCAAAATGGAGGCAAATTGTTCACGGTAATTGCCGACGAGGCTGATTCCCTCGATCACGACATCGTAGGCCTTCCATCCCGTGCCGTTGTGCAGAAGCCTGTAGTCGATCTCCACGTCAGGCCGATCCGTGCCTGTAACCTGGGTTTTTACGAGGGCGAAACGATCCTCCAGCAACTCTCCATGGTAGCGGATGCTCATGGTTGGCGTGGCGCCCGCTTCGGCGCGGCTCACATAGGTGTTGAACAGGAGCTGTTTGAAAAGCCGCACGAATTCCTGCTGTTTCTCCGGAGAAATCTGTTTCCAGTGCCTGCCCAGGGGACGCCTGGACATCTCCTGAAAATCAAAGACCTCCTCGAGGACGTCCAGGATTTCATTCCTTCGCTGCTCGAGGCTGGGCCCTCCCTCAATGAGAGAGCTCTTGATGATGCGGAGTCCACGATCCGTGCCGGACTGGACCACCTGGAGAGGAGAAGATGACGATGCCTGAGCCCACAATGGAACCACCACCAGAGCGATCA
>CAZEOY010000484.1:0-3508 GCA_964513835.1 uncultured Syntrophobacteraceae bacterium | reverse complement strand
CCCGGAGGAGGACTTGCACCTCCCTGTTCGCGCCTGCTCCCAGGCGCACGGATCCCGGCTTTCGCCGGGATGACAACGGAAGGCGATGTGCCCGTTCTCGGACAGCCTCCTAGCACGGACCGGTCATTTCGAGCGAAGCGAGAAATCCCTGTGAATCCGCGCCATACAAAGATTTCTCCCTTCGGTCGAAATGACAAGAATAAGGGCTGGATGCTTAAGTCAACGGTATTGCCCCTCCCTCTCCCCCTATGCGGGGAGAGGGGGATCTGAATTCCCGTTGTCGCATTAGAACCGGCAAACATGACCCGTTTGCGAGGGCGACTCTCATGAAGATGCTCTTCACGTCAGACACCCACGTGTATCCAGGCCACCTGACTCGCACGCTGAAGGCCGCGGCAGCGCTCCGCCCGGAGCTCGTCGTCCTGGGGGGCGATCTCATTCCCGACTGGAGGCGCACCATCCGGGATTCGATTCCGTCCCATCGAGCCTGGGTGGAGCAGAAGCTTCTGCCGACCGTCCAGGCTTTCCGGAAGTCATTCCCGGAGATCCGCGTCTTCCTGGACCTGGGAAACGACGACCTGGCTGCCGCCCTTCCGCTGCTGGAGGCGAGGGATGGGATCGACTTCGAGCTGCTCCACAGGCGGGTGTCGCCAATCGGACCCGGGCTGGCCCTGGTGGGCTACATGGCCGTGAATCCGACGCCCTTTCGGATCAAGGATCGGGAAAGACCCGACAGCAAGGGGTGGCCAGGATTGGATGTGGAAGGGGTTCGAAGAACAGGGGAGGTGACCGTTTCGGGCAGCGATGAGCCCGTGACCCTCGACCCGGCAGGCGGAACCATTGAAGACGATCTGGAAGAGATTTCAGAACTGCTGCAGAGCCCCCGGTGGAGCTCGCATGATTTCCTATTTGTCAGCCACTGCCCCCCGCGCAATACGGCCCTGGATCTGACCTCCATGCACACGCATGTCGGCAGCCTCGCCATTCGGCGATTCATCGAGCGCTGGGCCGCCTCGGGCAGGCTGCGGGCTTCCTTTCATGGGCACATCCACGAATCGCCCATGATGTCCGGCCGGGTCCTGGAGATTTTCGGCCGCGTCCCGTCATTCAACGTGGGCCAGGAAAGCCGACTCCTCCATGCCCTCATCCTTGACACCGAGGACCCGGTCCACTCGGCCCGCCTGGCGACTGTGGACCGGTCGGGCGTTCCGGACCTGCACCTCATCGGGTCAGATGGCGATACTTGATCCGGTGGGGCTGATCGGCATCGGCGCCCAGGCGCGCCTTGCGATCCGCTTCGTACTCCGTGTAATTCCCGTCATAGTAAACCACCTGGCTGTCGCCTTCGAATGCCAGGATGTGGGTGGCGATGCGGTCCAGGAACCAGCGGTCATGGCTGATGACGACGGCACAGCCGGCGAAGTTCAGGAGCGCGTCCTCGAGGGCGCGCATGGTGTTCACATCGAGATCGTTGGTGGGCTCGTCCAGGAGGATGACGTTGGCCCCGGCCTTGAGAATCCGCGCCAGGTGCACCCGGTTGCGCTCCCCGCCCGAAAGCACCCCCACCTTCTTCTGCTGATCGGCACCGGTAAAATTGAACCGGGCGGCATAGGCCCTCGCTTTCACCGTTCGGTTGCCCAGCTGGATGGCGTCCTCACCGTCTGAAATCACCTCCCAAACCTGCTTTTCCGGGTCCAGAACATCCCGCGATTGCTCGACACAGGCTAGCTTCACCGTCTTGCCGAGGACGATCTCGCCCGAATCGGGCATTTCCTCACTCGTGATCATTCGGAAAAGGGTGGTTTTGCCGGCCCCGTTGGGTCCGATGACCCCAACGATGCCTCCGGGAGGCAGCATGAAGGAAAGGTTCTCCATGAGCAGGCGGTCCCCGTAAGCTTTGGAGACATTTCGCGCCTCGATGACCACATCGCCCAAGCGGGGCCCGGGCGGAACGTAGATCTCCAGGTCCGTCATGCCCTTGTCGCCGTCCTGCTTGAGGAGGGTCTCGTACGCGCTGATTCTGGCCTTGGACTTGGCGTGCCTGCCGCGCGGGGACATGCGCACCCACTCGAGCTCCCGCTCCAGGGTCTTCCGGCGCTCGCTCTCGGCTTTCTCCTCCCGCCGCAGCCGCTCCTGCTTCTGCTCCAGCCAGGAGGAGTAGTTCCCGTGCCAGGGGATGCCCTGGCCCCGGTCCAGCTCCAGGATCCACTCGGCGACATTGTCGAGGAAATAGCGGTCGTGGGTCACGGCGATGATGGTCCCCGCATACCGCTTCAGGTGCTGCTCGAGCCACCCGACGGTCTCGGCGTCCAGGTGGTTCGTGGGCTCATCCAGGAGCAGAATGTCCGGCGCCTGGAGCAGCAGGCGACACAGCGCCACACGGCGCTTTTCACCCCCTGAAAGGATGTTCACGGGCGTGTCCCCCGGAGGACACCTCAGGGCATCCATGGCCATCTCGAGCCGCGAATCCAGGTCCCAGGCGTTCAGGGCGTCGAGCTTCTCCTGCACCTCGCTCTGGAGGTCGAGCAGCTTTTGCATCTCCTCGTCGGTCATGGGCTCGGCGAACTGCTCGTTGATCCGGTTGAACTCGTTCATGAGATCGACCGTACCCTGGACCCCTTCTTCAACGATCTCCCGCACCGTCCTGGTTTCATCCACCAGCGGCTCCTGCTCCAGGAAGCCGATGGTGTAGCCCGGAGATACCACCGTCTTCCCGTTGAAGTCCTTGTCGACCCCGGCCAGGATGCGCAGCAGAGAGCTCTTCCCCGATCCGTTCAAGCCCAGGACACCGATTTTGGCGCCGTAGAAATAAGAGAGATAAATATCCTTGAGGATGGGACGCTTGTCGTGGAACTTGCTCACTCCCACCATGGAGTAAATGACCTTGTTGGCTTCCGTACTCATTCACAATCCTCCAAGACGCTAGGCCACTCGCTGGAACGTGTAGTTGCCTTTGAAAAACTCCTCGACATACCAGTCGATGTGGCCGTCATCGGAGAGCACCATATCGAGCAGGCGAACCGCTCCCAGAAGGCGGCCGATCATGTCGAGCTTCTCCTCCATCAGGGGGCGGTCATACTTTTTGATCTCACCGCGAACCATGTCGCCCTTGATCTCCGTCTTGAGCTCAAGCCTCTTCAGGACCTTTGCGATGAGAGCAGCCCGGCGGGAGCGCCGGCCGATGTCCGCCGCTCCCCCCTTGAAAGAGAAGGTGATGTAGTTGTCATTCACCTGGGGGCCGCAATACGCATCCACGACGGCAAAATGGTAGCCGAGGCGCGAGTTGAAGTTCAAATACTCGTTCGAGACCACCACGTAGTTGGGGCCGCCCATACGGTCGTCCATGGTCGGATCGCTGAAGATGGATTCCGTCAGGATGGAGGCGAACCCCTTCCAGTCGATTCCGACAGCTCCGAGCCACTGAACACCCGGATGCGTCATGCCCCGAAGGAGCGCTCGGAAGGGGACCGATTGCACATCTTCCCCTCTGGCCTCAACGGCATCCGGC
>CAZEOY010000483.1:0-3510 GCA_964513835.1 uncultured Syntrophobacteraceae bacterium | reverse complement strand
GGGCCGCTTCGCGCAGTCGGCCCAGAAGCTCACGCAGCCTTCTGAAGTAGGGGCGGACCTCCTCAGCATCGTCCTCATAGGGCGGAAGAGCCATGAGGCCGCGCACGGCGAGGCCATCCAGGGAGGCCGCCAGTTCGAACAGTCCCTCTGCCTCTTCGACGCGAGCTCCACTCTTGCTCACCTCGTCCCCCACGTTGACCTCCAGGAGCACAGGGACTCTCTTCCCCTGTCTATGGGCCTGCCGATCGAGCTCTCGAGCCAGACTCGCCCGGTCCACCGTGTGGATCCAATCAAAAGACTCCACGGCCATTCGGGCCTTGTTGGACTGCAGGTGACCGATGAAATGCCACGAGATAGCCAAATCGGAGAGTTCCTCCATCTTGGACCTGGCTTCCTGGACATAATTCTCACCCAGCACCGACAAGCCCGCCTCGACGCCAGCCCGGACGACGCTCGCAGGCTGGGTTTTGGTGACGCCGATCAGGCATACGGACGACGGGTCGCGCCCGACCCTCGAGCAGGCAGCGCTGATTCTTTGACGGATCGCCTTCAGATTTGCTTCGATATTGGTCATATCTCCTCTTCGCCAATTCCCTTCCACCCGGTAACCCGTTGCTCAACGCGGTATGATGATCCCATGTTCGAGCAGCCAGTCCAGGGTCTCCCCCAGTGGCAGGCCTACCACATTGGTGTATGAGCCTTCTATGGATTGCACCAGAAACGCCCCCAAACCCTGAATGCCGTAACCTCCTGCTTTGTCAAAGGGCTCACCCGTTCTGACATAAGCTCGAATCTCGTCCAGTCTCAGGATTCTGAAAGTGACGGAGGTACACACGACCGATTCCCGGTAAACCCCCTTTTCGAGATGCATCAGGATCATCCCACTGAAGACTCTGTGAGTCCTGCCGCTGAGCGTCAGCAACATGGAGGTCGCGTCCGCCTCGTTTACGGGCTTGCCAAACACGTGCCCGTCCAGTGCCACCACCGTGTCGGCGGCCAATACCCATGCCCCCCGAAACTCATTGGCCACACGTCTGGCTTTTGCCGATGCCCACCGACTGGCTGATGCCCCCGGGGCATCGTAACTACTGCCCATATCTTCATGTACACCGCTGGCAACAACCTGAAAATCCATCCCCAGAGATTCCAGCATTTCCCGCCGCCTCGGAGATGCCGAGGCCAGAATGAGATGCTCGAGACTTTGATACAACATCCGGAATCCTTGCGATGAAGGAGTTGGTGCGGCAACGGGAGTCTACGATCCGCGGACTCACGGTGCAAAGTCGGGAATTCCAAAAGCCTCGTGTGCATTTCGAGTGGTATGATCGGCCACTTCATCCAGGGAACATTGTCGCAGCTGAGCGATCTTCTGAGCGGTATAAAGCACGTAAGCCGGTTCGTTGTCCTTGCCGCGAAAAGGCACTGGAGCCAGAAATGGGGCGTCCGTCTCAATGAGCAGACGATCCAGGGGAGAACGCCTGACGACCTCCTGCTGGACGTCGGACTTGGGGTAGGTGACCGTCCCCGGAATCGACAGGAAAAAGCCCAGTTCGAGTGCCGCCTCTGCCACAGCCCAGTCTCCCGAAAAACAGTGCAGGACGCCGCGTCTGAGGCTTCCGGCGTACTCCCTGACGATATCCAGGAAATCAGCGTGGGCATCCCGGACGTGAAAGACAGCTGTCAGACCCAACTCACAGGCCATTTCCAACTGCTGACGCAAGCACTCCTGCTGAACAGGCCTGGGCTGCCAATCTCTGTAGTAATCGAGCCCGATCTCGCCCACCGCCACGACCTTTTCATGCGCGGCAAGCCTGCGGAGGACATCGAGCGTCGAGTCATCAAGCCGCCGAGCTCCATGCGGATGGATTCCCACCGTGGCATAGATCCGAGGATGCTGCCCGGCGATCCTTACCGCTTTCTCACTGCTCTTCGCGTCAATGCCGATGGTCACGATTTCGAGAACACCCACACGGGCCGCCCGGTCCAATACCGAGTCAAGATTCCGCTCAAACTCCGGAAAATCAAGATGTGCATGGGTATCTACCAACATCTCTTTGACTTCCTCTCACCAACAGCCTGGCTCCACGAGCCGCAATGGGAATGATGACCCCGGAACCCCCATCCCGACCCGGTCCGCGAAAAGCAAGAATCAGATCTGTGAGGGGCTCTATGGATGTTCCCCAAAAAGTCCACTCTCCGCTTTCCGACCTCCAAATTCCTGGCCTCGCCCACGTGAAGGCTTAATAGTTCAACCATTCCCAAAGGTCAAATCACTCCCCACCTCAGTTTTCCTTGCCTGGCAGAACCTCTGCTTCTATAATGGCTTCCCTGTTGGCTCTGGACGACGATTCTTTCCTGCCTCATCGGGAGACGCTTATGAGAAAACTGTGCTTCAGTGCGGTTCTGGCCATAGTGCTGGTATCGAGCTTCGTGCAAGTGGGTTGGACCGAAACGGTTTACGTCAATGATGCGCATGAAATTGCCATGCGCAGCGGGCCGAGTGTCCAGAATCGTGTGGTGCGTATGCTCCCACCCGCCAGCCCTGTGGAGCTTCTTGAATCCAAGAATGACTGGAGCCGGATCCGGCTCCCTGAGGGTTCGGGAAAAGTCCGGGAAGGTTATGTTCTGACGCGATTCCTTTCGACGGTGTCCCCCGAGACATTGCAGCATAAGGGGCTGGAGCAGGAGAACTCCATGCTCAAAGAGATAGTCGAAACCCTCGAAAGGGAGAAAGCAGAATCCACAAGAACCCAGAAGGAGCTCCAGGAAAAGATTTCCAGCCTGCAATCCAGCTATGATAACCTCAAAATTGCCTCCAGCAACTACCTGAAATTCAAAGAGGAATTTGACGCAACCCAGTCCGCCCTGGCTGCCGCCCAGACCAACTATCAGAATCTTCTGCAGGAAAACGAGAATCTGAGACTCTCCCAGAAGATCAAGTGGTTCGCCGCGGGGGCGGTAGTTCTCCTCGCAGGGTGGGCATTGGGGTTGGTGACCGGCCGCCTCCAGCGGAAGCGTCGTTCAACCTACCGGATTTGATGAAGATCCGGCAGAGACTGCGGGAATGGCGGTGGGTTAGAACCATTCAAAGACTCGAAGCCTTCTGCCTGTACAGCTCCATTTTCCTGGTATCGCCGAGCTCGTTGAACAGGTCTGCCTGAAACGTATACACCTCTTTGAGCTTTGAGGGCTGCTCCTGAAGGAGCACCTCCGCCTTCTGGGCAAACTCCTGAGCCTTGTTCCTGGATCCTTTCATTTTCCAGGCTCGAGCCAGGCCGAAAAAAGCCTCTCCATTATAGGCATCGATCTGGATGGCCTGCTCGAGCAATGGAATGGCCGCATCGGGTTTTCCCTGGGAGAGCGCCGTGCCGGCCTGATCAACCAGATGCATCGAGGCGAGGTGCTGAGGAGCTCGAGGCTCCTGTTTCTTCATGGCCTGAAGGGTGGTGGGGTCCTTCCCGGCTGGAAGGTCTTCTTCCCGAAATGGCGGGGGCGATTTCAAGATCCCAC
>CAZEOY010000482.1:0-3513 GCA_964513835.1 uncultured Syntrophobacteraceae bacterium | reverse complement strand
CTGACCGGGGTTGAACCCTATTCCGGCTTACGAGTAGTTTGAAGCCGAATTCACATCTGGAGCCATGCCTCGCCCCGACTGCATCAGCGCTCCACAACCATGAAGGTGGCGCATGCATCCGTTGATTCCCAGGCCGTCACGCTGTGGATCCAACGATTTCCATTGTCGAGGCTCTCCCCCAGCCTTTCGAACAGATAACGGGCAATGTTTTCCGATGACGGGTTGTGGGTAGCGAAGTACGGAAGATCATTCAAATATTTGTGGTCGATTTCAGACAGAAGCTGTCGCACGGCCTCCTTGACCTCGCTGAAATCCACCACGACACCGCTCTCATCCAGTTCCGTTCCCCTCAAGACCACTTCAATCTTCCAATTGTGTCCGTGCAGCTGTTCACACTTCCCTCGAAAATTACGCAGATTGTGGGCTGCGGCAAAATCGCTGAGGACTTTCAATTCGTATACATGCTTCATCTATGAGGCCTCTTGTAAAAGGGGTGTGCAGGCAAACCCTCGAGCTTACCGCGGTTATCATGTCTCTTCACGGTTCGGTCGCGCTCTCCTTCCCTTCCTTGCAGTCCCGCTCAACATCCATCCACTATGGCAGAACCCGGAGGCAAAAGAAAAAAAGCATTGCATCCAATGAGTTATCCTCATTTATCCAAAAGGGGGTGTTTTGTCAAATCCTATAACCTGTGGGGAACTAACAGCTCTTCCCTGTCAACCTATTGAATTATCATTAAGTTATAGCCATACACCACAGTTCAAGGGTTGACTCCGGCCCCTCTCCGGAGGCTTGCACCCATAACGGGGACACCCCCTTCCGCTGCCTTTCGTGTCCTCAGGCGATGAAGCTCGAACCGTGGAAGGCGGGTTGCACACAACGATGTGCTGCTCGTGGTTTTTGTTGGATTTTTCGATCCCGTGTGCTATCCGTTTGTTCTTTATCGACTGCCGTGTGGTCTTTTTTGCAGGCTGGCTCGACTCTTCCTCGAGGGATGAAATCGAACGCCAGCCCGGCAGAACAAGGGGATGAGAGGTGGCGGATTCCCAAACCGAGCAGATGATGCCAGGTGCCCCCGTCACGCAGCAACAAGATGCGGGGCAACCGTCTGGGGGTACTTGCGCCCCATTGGCCCTATTCCGGGAGACTGCGGATGAATTTCTGGAGCACCTGCGCAGGGTTCGCAACCTGAGCAGCCAAACGGTCCGCGCTTACGCCATGGACCTCACCCAGCTGGAATCTTTTGCACAGGAGCATTTGGGGAAGAAGGCCGTTCAGATTCAAGACGTATCGGTGCAGGTGATCCGGAGTTTCCTCGCTGCGGGTCGGAAGCATTGGCAGAAGACAAGCCAGGGGCGCAAGCTCTCCACGCTGCGCACCTTCTTCCGCTATCTGAACGATGTTGGCGCTTTTGAAGGAAACCCGGCAGAAGGGGTGTCTTATCCCCGAACGCGCTCGAAGCTCCCGGCCTTTCTGGGCATCGATGCGGTATTTCATTTTCTCGATTCATTGCGGCAGGCGGCTCTTCAGCCGGGCAGCTCATGGCGGAGGTGGCGCAACTGGGCGCTCTTTGAGACGGCATATTCCTCCGGTCTTCGAGTGAGTGAGCTGGTGGGACTGGATGTTCCCGATCTCAGCACGGAAACGGGCATGGTCCGGGTCCTCGGCAAGGGCGCCAGGGAGCGGGTTGTCCCCATTGGAGACAAGGCTGTCGAATCCATACGTCGGTATCTCGAAGTCTTGGAGAGCCAGCCGCTCATGACCCGGGAGCCGGGCTTGGCGTTGTTCCGAAATGCTCGAGGCGGGCGGCTCACGGTTCGATCCGTGCATCGGCTTCTCAAGAGCGAACTGGAGCGGTGTGGACTCTGGCAGCAGATCAGCCCGCACGGGTTGAGACACAGCTTTGCGACTCACCTGTTGAATTCAGGAGCCGATCTGCGGGCCATCCAGGAGATGCTGGGCCACGCATCCCTCTCAACGACACAGCGATATACGCATGTCCATCTGGAACAGCTTATGAAGGTTTATGATGGAGCACATCCGCGGAGCAGGAAAGGACGTGCTTGACGCCCAAAACCAGCGGTCTTGATTCCCACTCGAAGCTGCCTGTGGGGTCGGGATGGGAGCCGGAACGAATCATGATGGAGAACGGCATACGGAGCACGACGGTTTTGGCCGTGCGCAGGGACGGCCAGGTGGTGATGGCGGGAGACGGGCAGGTGACCATGGGCGACACCGTTGTGAAGCATCGTGCACGCAAGATCCGCAGGCTCTACAATGAACGGATTTTGACGGGGTTTGCAGGGGCCACGGCTGACGCCTTCACGCTTTTCGAAAAGCTCGAGGGCAAGCTGGAGCAGTACAACGGAAATCTCAAGCGTGCTGCGGTCGAGCTGGCCAAGGATTGGCGAATGGATCGTGCGCTGCGAAGGCTTGAGGCGCTCCTCATTGCAGCCGACGCCACCGAGTGCTTCATTCTCAGCGGCACGGGAGACGTTATCGAGCCCGATGACGGGCTTGCGGCTGTCGGCTCAGGGGCACCCTTCGCTCTGGCCGCTGCCCGCGCCCTCATGGCACACACGGAGCTCCCGGCTCGTCGCATTGCCGAGGAGGCCATGAATATAGCGGCATCGGTCTGCATATATACCAATTCTGAGTTCACCATCGAGGAGTTATGAATCGATGCAGCAACCCCTGACACCGGCAGAGATCGTTCGCGAGCTGGACAAATACGTCGTCGGCCAGAAGGATGCCAAGCGGATGGTGGCCATAGCGCTGAGGAACCGCTGGAGGCGTCAGCAGGTCCCGGAGCACCTGCGGGATGAAATCGCTCCCAAGAACATCATCATGATCGGTCCTACGGGTGTGGGTAAGACGGAAATCGCCCGACGTCTTGCCAGACTGGCCCAGTCCCCTTTTCTCAAGATCGAGGCCAGCAAGTTCACCGAAGTCGGGTACGTCGGGCGCGACGTGGAATCCATGATCCGGGATTTGACCGAGCTCGCCGTAAGCATGGTCCGGAGTGAGGAGTTGGAGGCCGTCAAGCTCAAGGCCGAAGACATTGCCGAGGAAAAGCTCCTCGATATCCTTCTCCCCCCGAAGCGTCAGCAGGAAGCCAAGGAGCCTCTGCTGCCCGAGCCCGATGCCATGCATGCCGCACAGCAGGAGTCCGTGCAGGCGGACTCGACGCGGGAGAAGCTGCGAAAGCTCCTCAAGGAAGGAGCCCTGGACGATCGATACGTTGAAATCGATGTCCCCGACCGCAATGTACCCATGATCGAGATTTTCGCCGGGGCGGGCATGGAGGACATGGACTACAACCTGCGGGAAATGCTGGGGTCGATGCTTCCCCGGCGCACCAAGCGACGCAAGGTGAAGATCCCTGAAGCACGTGAGAACCTGGTTGCCGAGGAGACCCAGAATCTCGTATACAAGGACAAGGTCATCAAGCTTGCCAAGCAGCGGGTGGAACAGTCCGGCATCATCTTTCTGGATGAGATTGATAAGGTGGCC
>CAZEOY010000481.1:0-3514 GCA_964513835.1 uncultured Syntrophobacteraceae bacterium | reverse complement strand
ATGCTCCACAAGATCAGCTGGATCCATGTGATTGACTTCTCCGAGGAGGGTCTCCAAATCGAGCTGAAATGCGACAACTTCCTGGACTACCTGGACAGACCGCTGTTCGTGCAGTTCAACCAGGTGAGACTCCCGGTCAACATGCATTGGTTCAAACAGTCGGGCGGGTTGTTGCGCTGCGGGTGCTCTTTTTGCGGAGCCATTGACAAAGACCCCGGTATCGCAACAACCCTGCTGGGGTTGAGCACTGAGCTGGTTCGTTACCTGGTGCAGGGTGAGCGAAGGGGAAGCGACTCAAGGCCGGAGATAGTCTTTGCATTCATCAGCACCATCTACAATTTGCGGCTCATGTTTCTGGATGCTGTGGCCAGTTTCTATGAATCCAAGAATTTCATCTTGAGATTCGTCCATCCGAAGTTCCATATCCGTGTGGATCACATTCTGCGCAAGTTCAGATACTCCAAATACTTTCAGATCAACGAGGCCAGGCGACTCGTCAACGACAGTCATTTCAACTCTCTCATGGACATCTTCCTGCAGCCTTACCACGAGTTCGGATGCGGTCTCCTCGGAGCCGGTGAAGACATGCTCTTCCTGGAAAACGACGTCTTCAACCTCATGATGAACTGTCTCGTTCTCCCCGATCCCCTTCAACCCAAGCTTGAGACACTGGGCGACTCCGTGGGCTCGGTCTACCAGATGTTCCTGGAAGTCCGAAAACTACTGCCGAAAACCTTCGAGAGCAGCGAAATCGACAAACAGTTTTTCTGTTACAGCGCGCTCATCGGTGAGATCGTCCTGCTTCGAGAAAGACTGATCGATTTCCTCTCGGGTGTAGGCATCCACTGGAAATAGAGAAGCGAGGCCGGACCGGACACTCGAACCTCGCTTCAGGCAAATATGAGTCAATTGGAAGGGCATTCAGGCCGACCAGGAAATACAGCTGTCAGGGCAGGTTTCGATGGCCTCTTCAATGCAATCGGAGTCGCCCCCTTCCTCCTTGATCACTCGAGCCTTCTCTCCCGATTCATCCATCTCAAACACCTCCGGGCAGAGCTCCACGCACGTCTCGCAGCCCACACAGCACTCCTCGTCGAGGACAACTCGCTTGGCCATGACTTCTCCTTTCCGCGGCAATGATCCATTGAACGCTTTCCATTCCCAAAAGCCCAACTGAACATATCCTCTCCTCCGGGAATGGCAAGGATATTGTGCGAGCAGAAGCCCACCTCTAACGACCGTGTTTCGAGAAGCAGAACAGATCGGGAGGTGAACCGTCCTTTCTCTTTCACCCTCTGACTTTCCAGGAGTGAGGCATTATATTGCGTAATAGCGTGGTTAGGCATCCTGGCAAAGTTCGTTCGCGTTCGGCCGCTCGATCGGGCCTGGTAGACCAAACCTGCTCCTCTTCCAACGCATTGCAGCTTCGAAGGAACGCGGGAGAAACATTGTGCTCAATCATTCCTCTGGGATGCCGGATGAAGCCCTGTAGATGCCTGGGGGGGCCAAGGTCGCAGTCCCTCTCCGGCGGGCAGCATGCCAATATGGAGGTCAGCGTTGATGGAACGGCACAGGATAAGCAACGAAGACGTGCTGGTCGTGGATGACGAGCTTCTGATCTGCAAGCTTGTGGGGGAGGTCCTCACTGCGGAAGGCTGCCGCCCTGTACTGTGCAACCATCCCCAAGAAGCCCTGAGGGCGGCCCGGCACCAGGGCTTCGATCTTGCCTTCATCGATATCAACCTTCCCGAGATGACCGGAATCGACCTGGCATCAAAGATCAAGGACCAGAGTCCCCTCTGCGAGGTCGTCATGATGACGGGCTTCGCATCCATTGATAACGCCATCCAGGCCATCAGGCTGGGCGTGACGGACTACCTCAGAAAGCCTTTCGGCGCGGGAGAGATCGTCTTCTGCGTTCAGAAACTTCGCGAACGCAACGCCCTGCGCAGACGCATCAGGATCGCCGAGGAGCGGTATTTCAGGCTGGTCCAGAATCTACCCTTGCTCATTTTCAGACTGCATCGTGACTTACGCCTGGATTTCATGAACCAGGCCTGTCACTCGTTGCTCGGCTATGCGTCTCAGGAAGTCGAATACAGCGTGGATTGGCTGGTGGAGCGCATCCATGCCGATGATCGACAACGGGTGAGGGATCTCTTGCACACAGCCCTGGAATCGGACCGTGTGTCTCTCCGAGCCGAATGCCGGCTCTTTCACAAGGAAGACCGCCTGGTCTATGGCCTGATGAAGTGCATTTCCTATTCAGGCAGGGCCACTGAAGCCGAAGATGAGTGCGTGGAAGGGATCGTAGTGGACATCACCGATCGTGTCCTTCTTGAAAAGACCTTGGTTCAGCGCGAGAAGCTGAACACGTTGGGCGCCATCGCAGCGGAAGTGGCCCATGAAATCCGGAATCCTTTGGTCTCCATCGGAGGCTTTGCGAGACGTCTCAAGAAGAAGCTGCCCGACGCCGTGGAGGCCGGAATCATCCTGCGGGAGTCCGAACGGCTCGAAAGAATACTGGGGCGGATACGTGACTACCTCGCACCTGTCGAGATCCATGCGGGCGAGTGCTCGATCAACGCAATCGTCACCGATTGCGTTGATCTTCTCTCTCCCGAAATGCATCAGAAGATGCTGAACTGCAGCATGGAGTTGAGCAGGGAGCTGTCGATGGCCACTGTGGACCCCGACATTCTCAGGGAGGTCTGCATCAACCTGATCCGCAATGCCATCGCCGCCATGCCGCCCAGAGGTGAACTGCTCATCAGAACGTTCGAAACGGACCAAAATCTGCACATAGACTTCAAAAATGAGCTCGGCGGCACGAGGCTGAAGAAACCCGAGGAGCTCTTCCTCCCCCTCCATGAAGGCGGCGAAAGCATTGGGCTCCCGCTTTCCTATCGACTTCTGAAGAAGATGGGCGGTCTGCTCTCCTTCGAGCAGAGCGAAAACCAGGTCGTGTTCACTATTTCATTGCTCAAATCTCCACAAACACCTGCCGGAACAGAAACAGAGCCAAGATCCCTGGAGCTTGTGGACTGACCGCCGGGGAGAACCCCGCAGCCCCATCGTCCCGTTGACCCACCGGTCAATGCCCCATGCTCGCTGCCGGCGTGATCCAATGCTGATTGTTGAATGGATCGGCAAACTCAAGCTCCGGTCGAAATCTGAGCTTCTTGACTCCCCGATCGTTCACGTACTTCGCCAGTTCAAGGTTAATGTCTGCGGGAACGTCCACGTCCGCCTTGGCCAGAGACTGCCGCAACAGGGCTTCAGCCTTTGCAGACATGGCTATCGCATCTCCGCAAATCCTGCCGGCTTCGCTTGGGTTGTGGAAACCAACGGAATTTTCTGCCCCGATGAAGATCACCCGGTAAAGGGCCTCCAGGTAAAGATCCTTGGCGCGGCTGTAGGCGGCTTCGTCGATCTTCCTGCCATCCGCCTGGGCCTTGTGAACCATCTCAAAAAGCTTGGCCGTCACCGCCGCGCCATACCCCGCCCGGTTCAT
>CAZEOY010000480.1:619-3518 GCA_964513835.1 uncultured Syntrophobacteraceae bacterium | reverse complement strand
GACCGGGTTGCCGCCCCCAACCTTTTCGAAATGACCGTACAAGGGCGACAGGGCGGCATAGACGCCATATACCCAGATGAGGAGGGAAATGGGCCTCGAAAGCGGCTTCAGTGAAATCCCTTCCAGCTGCAGCGGCTCCCAGCTTGTCCGGGTCTTGCGAAGAGCCGAGCGGACCCAGCGGGTCAAGAGACGCTCGACAAGGAATACCAGCAAGACGAAGCCCAGACAGGTCATCAACTTGAGCCAGGTGATTCCATAAGCGACTTCTTCATCGGCCCAGCGCATCGCTTCATTCTGAGACGCTCGCTGACTGATTCCGTCGATTTTTCGGCCGATTTCCTCTCCGACTCTGTCGAGCTTCTCCGTCTCGAAAGTCATGGGTTTTTCCCCGACTCCGGGGAGAATGGACACCGCAGGCTTATGGCTTTCGTTTATGGCCGGCTCCTCAGCCCGCGGCGCATGGTTGAGCTGCATCATCGTTAAGCAAAGAATCAGAATTACCCAGAATCCCCATCGCTCAATCCTCCGAAACTTCAAATTCTCCCCCTTCCAGAAGTTTAACGTTGCCTGACCGAGGAAAAAGATACGAACGCTCTCTCAGAAAGGAGCAGTTCAGGGACCGTCGCCCCGATGAGCTTGTCAACCGCCGAGAAGCAGGGCGACAGGGAACCGGGCGAAGATCTCGGAGCAAGGCAGCACTTCATGGTCTTCCAGAACTTCACCCGTGAAGACGTTACGCCAGGCAGAAGGCCCCCGCCGTTCCAGCTTGACCCCCGTGTCCTGCCAGACATCTGCGCCCACCGGATGATGGTACGGCCGAACCAGATCGGTGAGAAACCGCGGCACTACTGTCACGGCGCAAAATCGCTCATGGCGCCGGGCGTAGGCCAGCAAATGGTTTCGGTACTGACCGACCGGTTGGAGGGGAATATAGGAGCCGAACCGGAAGAGGTCGCTGGAATTCCTTCGCGCCTCAAGAGCCCTGAAAATGACAAAAAGCTTGATGCGACCATCAGCGCTGGAATCCATGAGCTCCTGCAAACCCTCTTCCTCATGGTCCTCGAGTTTGCCCACCTTCCGAAGCAGGTTCATCCTCGTTTCGTAGTCGACGGGTCGCCGATTATCCGGGTCCACCAGGTTCAAATCCCACAATTCCGTGCCCTGGTAGAAGTCAGGCACGCCCGGGCAGGTGAGCTTGAGAAGCACCTGGGCAAGGGAGTTCCAAACGCCGAAGAAGGCAACCTCCTTCTGAAAGGGCAGAAAAGCCTCCAGAAACTGGTTATCCGGCGACGGTGACAGAATAGACTCCACAAAGGAGAAGACGGCCTTCTCGTATTCGAGGTCGGGCTTGAGCCAGCTGGAGTGCACCTTCCCCTCGCGCACCGCTTTCAACATGTACTTTCGGATCCGTTCTGCATACTCATCCAGATCCTCTGCGTGAAAGGGGAAGGAGCCAACCAGTGTCTGGTAGAGAAAATATTCGTCATTGGAATCGGGTGCAGACAGCGATCCCAGGGATTTGCGGTGTTTTCGATTGAGTTTCCTCCAGGACCGGACCGCCCTCTCCCATCGCAGGGGGATCTCCGAAAGAACATTGATGCGGGCTCGAACGTCCTCGCCGCGCTTGGAATCGTGTGTTGAAGTCGCTAGCATCGAATGGGGACAAGCCATGGCCGCTCTCTTCATCTGCCGGTGGAAGGCGGTTCGAGAAACCCCGAAACGATTCGGGTGTCCGCCGACATCGTTCAATGATAACAAACGATTGAAGACGTAGAGCACACTGTCTTCGAAACCCTTGGCCATGATCGGGCCGCTCAATTGCTGGAATTTCAGGACGGCCTTCAACCATTGGGGAGCCTCCTCTCCGGAAAGCCGGTCAGCGAACTCCGGAAGCAGCATCTCTCCGATGAAATGGAGCTCATGAACCAGGTCCGGGTTGATCTCGCCGGCCCGATGCACCGCCTCGGCGACAATCTGCCGGTCCCATTCGCGGAAGTGGGATCGGCTCAGGTAAGTCCTGTAGATGGGAAAAGTGATCAGCAGTTGCGCGATGGCCCTTCTCAGTCCCACAAGAGTGAAATCGCTGCCCGCAGGAAACCGGCTGGCGATGCTCTTCATCAGGAAAGCCACGTTGTCGATATCCCCCGCCATGTGTTTGTCTGCAATGAACTGCTTCTTCTGGCGAACGAGCTCATCGTAACTCATGGAAAAGCCGGTGAACTGCCGCCATATGCGTTCGAAGCTTTTCGCATTGCGCGCGTCACAAAACACTCCGCAGACGGCCGTCATGAATTCATAGCCGGTGGTGCCTTGGACCGGCCAGAACTCGGGAACCTCCTCCCCGGATGCCAGGATCTTCTCCACGACGAGATAGACATTCTCCGTCCTTCTCCGGAGCCCCTGCAGGTAGAGGGTCGGATCCCAAAGTCCATCCACGTGGTCGACGCGCAGGCCGGAGATCATCCCCGTGCGGGTCCATTCGAATACCAGTGAGTGGATGTGATCGAAAACACGCTGGTCCTCGACGCGCAGGCAAATGAGCCCATTGATGTTAAAAAATCTCCGGTAATTGATCTCCTCCGCCGCCACCTTCCAGAAGGAGAGCCGATAGAATTGACCCCGGAGCAGGTTCTCCAGTAGACTGCGGCCCCCCGGCCCATCAGAGACCGAGTTGAAAGCCTCCACGTTGGCTTCGAAGTGGGAGCGAAAATCGGCACTCCCGGTGTACAACTCCCAAAGGAGGACCTTGATGAAGCGGATCTGATCGTATCGTTCGACGGGCGATTCACCCGGTGGAACATTCTGGATCACATACAGAATGCCCAGGATACCCAGGAGCTTTACATAGTCGGGGTGGCTTCTTCCGATTTTCGTCCGAATGCTCCGGAGATTATGGGTT
>CAZEOY010000480.1:0-609 GCA_964513835.1 uncultured Syntrophobacteraceae bacterium | reverse complement strand
GAATTGCGGTGTAGGATTCGATGCTCAGCGGAAAGGCCAGATCATAATAGTGAAGTGCAAAACCATCGGCGCTGTACCTCAGCTGCAGCTCACCGTTTTCCAGGCACTCACCGAGAAATTTCCCCAGAAAGGGCGCCAGCAGGCGGCCCTTGATCCCCTCGTAGGGATGATCCCATTCCACATCGAAAAAATGAAAGTACCGTGAATTGGGACCATTTTCCAGAACATCATGAAGAATGGGATTCTGAACGTCGAAGGCCATGTGATTGGGAACGATATCCTGTAGCCAGGTCATCCCGCACTCCCGGACTTCCTCCATGAGGGCTTGAAAATCGCTCTCGCTTCCCAGCTCGGGGTTGAGCTGTCCGGGATCGGTCACGTCGTAGCCATGGGTGCTGCCCTTCCTGGCCTGGAAAACGGGGGAAGCATAGATGCAGGAAATCCCCAGGTCCCGCAGATACGCCACCAGCTCCCGGGCACGGTTGAAACCAAAGGACGGGCTGAATTGTAAACGGTACGTCGCCAGCGGTATTTCGTTCATTGCACCTGGACCTTTCCTGCGAGCATCCGACCGAGGAGGTATAACCGCATCCGATAAGGTTTCAGTCC
>CAZEOY010000479.1:0-3521 GCA_964513835.1 uncultured Syntrophobacteraceae bacterium | reverse complement strand
CTCGCTGCAGCCTTAAACAGGCTCGGAGCTTTCTACGGGGATCTGCATTCCGTGGAAAGCGCCCTGAAAGCTCACGAAGAGGCCCTGCGAGTCTACCGGGAAATCGCAGAGGCCTCGCCGGGACTTCATCTGCCCGAAATGGTTCGGACGCTGAACAACCTGGGAATCCTCTACCGCGAGCTCAACCGGCTTGAGGACGCCGCCACGGTTTACGAAGAAGCATTGAAGATTTCGCAGGACGCACTTCCCAACCATCCGGATGCTCATGAACCCCTGATGGTCATGACGCTGAACAACCTGGGCGCTCTCCAGCGTAACCGAGATGGAGGAGAAGAAGCCATGAGGACCTATGAAAAAGCATTACAGATTGGCAGGAAGCTCGCCACCAAGGATCCCGACATGTATCGTCCTTACGTCGCCATGACGCTCAACAACCTCGGCATCCTCCAGCGGGATCTGAAGAAGTGGCAGGAATCCCGAAAGACACTGGAGGAGGCCCTCTCCGTTTATCACGATCTGGCCGGAGGGAATCCCGGCACGTTCGCTCCGGACATCGGGCGCATCCAGTCCCTTCTCGACACCATGGCCACGCAAGCCCGTGAAGAGCCGATCTACTGACTCGCCTGGCGACGGGAAGGCTGCCCGAGAATTGCCATTTCGAGCGACAGCGAGAAATCTGTTCCAAAACATCGAGGATTGAACCTCTCAGGAGCCGTCCTCCATGGCGGGAAGGTGGATCTCGAAGGTGGAGCCCCGGCCCGGCTGGCTCCGGCAGGTGATGTGTCCGCGGTGATTCTTGATGATTCCGTAGACCATGGCCAGGCCAAGTCCGGTGCCCTGGCCCACCTCCTTGGTGGTGAAGAAAGGATCGAAGATATGTTCCAGGACGGCCGTTTCAATCCCCTGCCCCGTATCCGAGACCTTGATGAGAACATACTTCCCAGGTGATAAATCATGCGGGCTGACGAGGTGGGTTTCATCCACTACAACATTGCTCGCTTCGATGCTGAGTGTGCCTCCATCCGGCATGGCATCCCTCGCATTCAGTGCCAGATTCATGAGAACCTGCTCAAGCTGCGAGCCATCGGCACGGACACGGAAGATGCCTTCGACGACATGGAGCTCGATGGCAATCATCTTGGGGATGGTTCGCTCCAGGAGCATCTTCACATTGTCAAGCATCTCAGTGAGCTCGACGGGCTGCAGCCTGGATTCCAGCTTTCGACTGAAGGTCAGCAGTTGACGAGTCAGTTCGCCTCCCCTCCGAGCGGCACGTCCGATCGCTTCGAGCTCTCGATATCCGGCCTCACCCTCGGTTTTCTTCCGAAGGAGGAGTTCAGCGTAGCCCTGAACAGCCTGAAGAAGGTTATTGAAATCATGGGCGATGCCGCCCGCCAGCGTTCCGATCGCTTCCATCTTGTGCGCCTGCCGGAGTTGTGATTCGAGCCGCTTGGTCTCCGTCATGTCGATCACGATGCCAATGAGTCCGACAGGCTCTCCGTTCCGATGTTTGGGGCAGGAGTTCACAATGGCGGGAAATGTGCTCCCGTCACTCCTCAACATGTTGTACTCAGTGAGCCCCAGTTTCTCCCCGCTCATTACCCTTGCGGCATTCTCCATCGCTCTGGCGCGATCTTCCGGCGAGAACAGCTCGAAGCTGCTCAATCCCACCTCGAAATCCACTCGAGAAAGACCGAAATGATCGAAGGCCTTTGGATTCACAAAGGTGAGGTTTCCCCTTGAATCCATTTCGAAAATTGTTTCGGGCAGGAGTTCGGCCAATTCCCGGAACCTTTCCTGGCTCTCTCGTAACGCCTCTTCGGCATGCTTGCGCAAAGAGATATCCGCATGGGTGCCGGTCATTCTCAAGGGTCCGCCTGCCGAGTCGTATTCGACGACCTTTCCAATGGATCGGATCCACTTCCATTCGCCCGTTTTCGTTCTTCGACGGTATTCCATCGTACGTGTGACACCCGTATTCAGGCATTCCGTGAAGGCATGTAAAACGGCGTCGCGGTCTTCCGGATGGACCCCGTCGATCCAGGTCTGGAGATCCGTCTTGAATTCATCTCTATCGTAGCCCAGGATCCGTACATATTCCGCGCTGACGCTGACCTCCCCAGTCTTCACGTTCACATCGAACCATCCCTGCTGAGTGGCCTCCATGGCCAACCGGAGCCGTTCCTCCTGTGCCTTCAGCTCCTCCTCCGCAGCCTTGCGCTCGGTAATATCCCTCACTACGCTGATAAGTGTTCGCTGGCCGCCTACGGTTGCGCCCCTTGAGCTGACTTCCACAGGGAAAACACTTCCGTCGCGGCGCCTGTGAACGGCCTCGAACAGGATTCCTCCTGCATCCGCCTGAGCCATCAACTGTGCGGTCAACCCCAGACTTGCAGGCTCTCGAAGATCATGAACTCTCATCTGGAGCAATTCATCCCTGCTGTATCCGTAAGCCCTCTCGGCCGCAAGGTTCGCTTCCAGAATGCGTCCGTCATCCCGCCGCATGAAGAGGATGATGTCACGACTGTGAGCCGCCAGGAGCTCATAGCGATGGAGCACTTCCTCCGCGCGTTTGCGCTCCGTGATATCATTGCCGACGCAGAGAATTTCAGTAATCTCGCCCCGGTTATTCCGTATGGGTTTGTTGGTCCATGCAATCCAGACCCGCTCCCCATTCTTGCGCATGTTCTCATTCTCGTTGCTCGCATAGCGCTCGGTATGCTTGCCGATGTCAGCGATCATCTCTCTCAGATTTCGGCCCGTCTCATCCACTTCGGGCACAATGGTTCCGACCACATCCCTCCCAAGAATTTCGTCCTTGCTGAAACCAAAGAACCGCAGGGCGAATTCGTTGATGAATGTGATGTGTCCCTCAACATCCAGTCTCAAGATGATGCTGTTGGCACTCTCCACGAGCTCCCGGTATTGAGCCTCTTTTGAACGGGCCTCCGCCTCTGAACGCTCGATGCGGGACAGAGCACGCCGGATCAGCGCATAAAGCATCCAGGCCGTTGCAGCGATGTAAAACCAGCCTTTGATGATGTCCACACGGATGAGCAGAGCCGGATCGTGAACGAAAATTCCAAGAATCTTGTCCGAAAGCAGGATCCAAAGGCCTCCGACAACAACGTAAAGAGCTGCTATTTTCAAGGGAAGCGAAACAACCTTATGATGACTATCCTCTGAAAACCCGTTCTCCATTGATACCGGCACCCTCTGTTTCAGACGCTTTTCGAGACCCCCCACCTCTTCAAGGGTGAGCAGCATGCCTGCCATAATTCAAGGTCTTCCCGTTGACATCCTTGACTCATTCGGACTCTCCATCACACACCGGCCAACGGCCATAATCTACCACGTCTTCCCTATGAAAGGTATCCATTGAAGGACCTGACTCATGAACGGCACCTCCCATGGATAAACCTGCAGGCGTCACGATGCCGAAGACACGACCAAACCATCCAAATGGCCTGGGCATCTACGCACAACCTGGCAACACCCGCACTCCGGCGAAGCAGCTGCGA
>CAZEOY010000478.1:0-3523 GCA_964513835.1 uncultured Syntrophobacteraceae bacterium | reverse complement strand
TGACCGTTCCAGGAGTGCTGGCAGCCAAAGGGACCCGAAAGCTGACCGAGCTCACCGCCTACGATTACCCGACCTCTCACTGGGTTGACCAGAGCGGCATCGACATGATCCTGGTCGGCGATTCCCTGGCCATGGTGGTTCTGGGACAGGAAGACACTCTTTCCGTTGGCATGGAAGAGATGATTCACCACACCCGTGCGGTGTCCCGGGCAGCTCGGCGTGCCCTGGTGATCGGAGACATGCCGTTCTTGTCGTATCAGGCCGGCGTTGAGCAGGCCGTCATGAACGCAGGCCGGTTTTTGAAGGAAGGGAGAGCCCAGGCTGTCAAGCTCGAAGGGGGAAGAAAAGTCATCCCTCAGGTCCGGGCCATTGTTGACGCCGGGATCCCTGTCCAGGGACACATCGGACTGACACCCCAGAGTGTGGCCCAGATGGGCGGTTTCAAAGTCCAAGGGAAGACGGCCGAGGCAGCCAAGGTGCTGGTAGAAGATGCGCAGGCCCTTGCCGAGGCAGGATGCTTCAGCATCGTCCTCGAGGCCATTCCGGCTCCCATCGCAGCTCGCATTACCGATTCGGTCCCCGTTCCAACCATTGGGATCGGCGCCGGCCCCGACTGTGACGGCCAGGTCCTGGTGGTGCACGATGTGCTCGGCCTGTTTGACCGTTTCATCCCCAAATTCGTCAAACGTTACGCTCATCTCACTCAGCCGATTCAGGATGCTCTGAACCAGTTTCGAAAAGATGTTCAGGAAGGTCGATTCCCCGGTCCCGAGCACACTTTCACCATATCCGGTGATGAGATGAGCAAGTTTCAGGAGTGAAACCACACGTGTCACTCCTGTGGGAGAGATGAAAGGGTATTTGCCGCTTCCTGTACCTTTCAGGGATCGCCGACCGGACTGGTGCGATGACAGGGGAATGGCAAACGGAAATCCCAAGGAATTGCAGGAGGAAGCCAGGATGCAATTGGGGCTGCTGGAAAAGGGAATGGGGTGCATCGTTGCCTGTTGTTTTATGTTGACGGTGATGGCCGTTCTTCCCCAAACGGTCGCTGCCCGGACTCCCTCGGAATGCCCGAGGAGTATGCGAAGCTTGTGGGAATTTAACGAGAGTGGGGGAAGCGTCTTTACCGACTATGTGGGCTCAAACGATGCTTTGTGCGCCGGTACCTGTCCAGAGCCTGTTGCAGGGGGAAGGGTCCTGGGTGGCCAGCGCTTCAACCGCCTGTTCGCAACAGGCGTGAATGTCCCGGGCGGGTCCTTCAACTGGGGCCAGAGGTCCAGTTTCACCCTGGAGTTCTGGATGCAGAAGGAAGGCGCCTGTTTCGGAAGCCAGGTCTCGGCCAATGAGGTGATTTTGGGGAGGGACAGCGAGGGTCAGGGCAACGGCCTTCACTGGTGGGTGGGGGTCGATTGCATGAATGCTCCCCCTCAGGGAGTTGTCAGATTCTCCCTTACAGACAAAACTGGAGAGGGTGTATCGCTGGTCGGAACCCGGGATGTGACGGACTGGAGATGGCATCACGTCGTCGCAGTGAGAGACGGTGTCCACCGCCGAAACCTCCTCTACGTTGACGGAAGGTTGGAAGCCAGCGAGCCCTTCGAATACACCAGCGGGTTCGGGGCTGGAGAAACACCCGTAAACATTGGGTGGTTGAACCTCAGCCAAGGCTTTTTCTACACTGGGATCGTCGATGAAGTGGCGATCTACGATGGCGTGCTTCCCGAAGACGTCATTCGCAGTCATTTCCTTCTGGCCAGGGGATATTGCAGGGCTTGCGACAAGCCGGTTCGCATCCTGCCTTTGGGTGATTCCATCACGGCGGGAGGTTTTTCTGGAGCTGACAATCCGGAAAGTCCCGGCGATTCGAGCCGTTGGACATCCTATCGACGGGATCTGTGGCTTGGCATGAAGAAGGCCGGCTATTGCGCGGATTTTGTTGGCACGCAGCAGGGCGGATCGTTCTTCGGTGACTTCGACCTGGATCACGAAGGACACAACGGATGGAGCGACACCCAAATTGCCGAGAGCATCTATGGCTGGCTTGCAGGCTCACAACCGGATGTTGTTCTTCTCCACATCGGCACAAACGACCTCAATGCCAGCCCACTTGATGTCAAGAGAATTCTGGACCGTGTGGATGCTTATGACGAGGACATCACCGTGGTTCTGGCAAAAATCATCAATCGGGTCTGTCCCACCCCTCCCTGTGCAGAGGTTGCCCTGACAACCCAGTTCAACGAAAATGTTCAGGCCATGGTCGAGGGTCGCATCGCCGAAGGCGACAAGTTGATCCTGGTTGATCAGGAAAACGGCGCAGGCATCCATTACGACATTCACCCCGCCGGTGACATGTGGGACCTTGTGCATCCGTTTACGACGGGCTACCGGAAGATGGCGGAAACCTGGCTCGCTTCCCTCGAGACTTTTCTCCCCGAATGTCGCCCCACAGCACCGCGCTTTACGTCGAGACCGGATAAAGACGCTCTGCTCAATCTGCCCTATCGCTATGCCGCCGCCACAAAGGGAATCCCCGCCCCCGTCTTCCGGCTGGAGACTTCCCCTCAAGGGATGTCCATCAACTCCACCACGGGGCAGGTCTCCTGGACGCCGCAGCTCGTCGGGCGATATGCCGTGACCGTGGTCGCAGAGAATTCCTCCGGCAGGCAGTCTCAGCGTTTCATGATCAATGTTTCAGATTGCACCAGGATCACTGATCCGCCTTCGAATGTCTCCGTCGTGGAAGGCAGGACGGCGACGTTCAAGGTCCGTGCGAAAAGCCCTCCAGGCGTTAAGCTCTCCTATCAGTGGCTCCGAGACGGCAATGCCATCCAGGGCGCCACCCGTTCCAGTTACAGGCTGTCCCGCGTGACGCCGGCCGACCATGGAGCCCGCTTCACCTGCCTCGTCACTGGCGGCGAGTGTCCAGTCGTTCAAAGCAATCCGGCGATCTTGTCCGTTACCTCAGCCGCCAGGCCGTGATCAACCAGGACAAGGGAGCGGGCAGACCGTCGCGGACTGTGATTTCCAAACCGGATGAAATGGCAAACGGGAGCAATCCATTCCGTGATTCCTCCGGTCACCTGGATTCTACCCTGCAAAAAGAGAAAAGAAGATTGCCATGGCAAACGGGCTTCTTCTTATCATTTGGGGGGAGAAGCTTCTTGGGGCAACTGCAGCAGAGGTGGCTTCCAGCCCGCCACAATCCCAACTCATGCCAGGAAGCCACCCTCGACGACGCCGATCAGCCCGCTTTCGCTGCCCTCATGCTGGCCAGATGCTCCCCGCCTGATTGCAGGATAACCGCTTCGAGGAACTGCTGGGTGCTCACATCCCGGTTGAGCATGGCGAGAAACCCGGTCCGGTCGAGCTCTTCATCTCCCAAACCGGCCGTGAACTGTGCCAGGCTCTTACCATTCTTCCTCAGGATCTCCAGCACCTCGGCTTGGGTGCAGTCGGCATGCTCCCGGGCATGATCATTGGCCATCTGAACGATCTGTTCCGCTGTCAGGGGGGGAAGTGC
>CAZEOY010000477.1:0-3528 GCA_964513835.1 uncultured Syntrophobacteraceae bacterium | reverse complement strand
CGCGGAGTGAAGATCGTGGACAACGTGCGGGCCATGCGAACCAGCATTGTCGGGGGAGGCATGGTGCCCGCCAACCTTCGTCCCATTCTGGGGAGCGCCCATGCCAATGGCAACCCCTGGTCGGGCCCTCGTGAGAAGCGGACCGACTGGCAGGCTGGGCTCGATATTCCCACGTTTGGGCCGGACAAGGAGTATTTCCTCTTCGTTTGCTGCCATTCCTGCTACGACCCGCGCAGCACCAAGGTCGCCCAGAGCGTTGCGGCGCTGCTCAAAGCCGGGGGCGTGAGCTTCGGGGTTATCGGCAACGACGAGAGCTGCTGTGGTGAGAGCATGCGCAAGCTGGGCGATGAGGAGCTCTTTCAGAAACTGGCCCAGTCCAATATCGAGCTTTTCAACGGCAAGGGAGTGAAGAAGATCATCACAACGTCGCCCCACTGCCTGTGGACATTCAAGAACGAGTATCCCGAGATGGGCGGGGAGTGGGAGGTGATCCATTATACGGAGCTCCTGACGCAGTTGGTGGCCGATGGGAAGCTCTCCTTTTCCAAAGGGGCGGGCAAGAAGATTGCCTTCCACGACCCGTGTTACCTGGGGCGGCACAGCCAGGTCTACGATGCGCCGCGCCAGCTCCTCAACGGCGTCGCGGGAGATGATGCCGTTGAGCTCGGGAGAAGCCGGGAAATGAGCCTCTGCTGCGCGGGCGGCGGTGGGCGCATCTGGGCGGAAGTTCCCATGGGAGAGCGCTTTGGTGAGCTGAGGGTGACGGATGCCCTCGGCCGGGGTGCCGCGATGCTGACCACCTCTTGTCCTTACTGTCTCAACATGTTAACGGATGCCTGCAACAGCTTGGGCAAACAGGACGACCTGGAAATCACCGAACTGTCGGAAGTACTGGCCGCAGCGCTTTAATTCCCGGTTGAATCAGCCGCAGAAGGGAGTGCGCCCCCACGCCCCTCATCGAGGGGAGAAATCGAAGGGGGACTCCCCCGCAAGAGCCAGACGAAAGAGCAATAGAGCCGGATGATGGGATCATTCCGGTACCCTCTTCATGCCGTCCAGGGAAGACCTGGACGGCATTGGATTGAAGGATGTGCGATGGAATCCAGTCAACCCGCTCAAGACCGGCTGGCACTCGGTCTTGACGACTCGTTTCATTTCAGCTGCAATGACAACCTCCCGTGCTTCACTCGGTGCTGCCGGGACGTCAGCATTTATCTGACCCCCTATGACGTCCTGCGCCTTCGTCGTGCCCTGGGGATCGGTTCGGCCGAGGTGCTGGAGCATTACACCAGACAGTTCCTGGCAGGAGACTCCTTGATCCCGGTTGTGGAGCTTCTGATGGATCCCGAGACGCTGCGCTGCCGACTCGTGACTGATGCCGGCTGCACCGTGTATGAAAACCGGCCCTGGGCTTGCCGCATGTATCCGTTGGATCCGGGATCGAAGGAAGGCGAATATCTCCCTATCGTGCAAAAGGACCGGTGCCTCGGGTTGGGGGAAGGGATGGGAACGCCTGTTCGGGACTGGCTGGCCGGTCAGGGGGTCGATTCCTACGCGGAGATGGATCGGGCCTTTCAGGACGTTTTGGATCAAGGGTTTCAGGGTGGAAGACGCCTGACCTCGGCCCTGGGAAAGCTCCTCTTTCTGGCCTACGACCTCGATCGCTTTGCTGAGTTCCTGAAGGACGAGACTTTCCGCGAATCCTTTGAGCTCGATGACGAAACACTTCGCAGAGCGCAGGCAGATGACGAGCTTCTGCTTTTACTGGCCTTCCGCTACATACGCAAGCAGTTGGAGGATCTGAAAGAAGCAACGTAGCGCGCCTTTTATGGCGATCACCGCCATCACATGCCATTTCGAGTGAAGAGACAGCCCGCCCCGGGGGGGGGGCGATAGACTGAGACGGGATGAGATTCTCCGCATTCGCACGGAGAGATTCGAACATCACAATAAGCCAGGAGAGGTCAGGTGTGTTGCTGTTGAGCAGGAGCTGCCTTCTTCCATCTTCACCCAAGTCTAAAAATCCGGAATCATTCATGGCAGCTCCCAAAGGACGGTGATGCTCCGGTGGGCGCTGCCTTTCTTCCTTCCTGCCCCCTTGAGCTCTCCAAAGCCATATATAGCCTTATCCGCGTGTCCTACCCTCATTACTCCAAAATCTTTTCCTTATGGAGGAAGGAACAATGCCTTTATCAACCAGTGACACAGATGCTAAGTATAAATGGATCATCGAAACAGTGGATGAAGGATTTGTTGGGGAATATACATCGCATATTCTGAAGTCAAAAGATAAAGTTAATATAGTCTATTTTGATTATATCAATGGCGATTTAAAACAGGCAAGAAATGGACCTAACGGATGGATTATAGATAGAATTGACCAAGACGGAACTGTAGGTCAATATCTCTCAATAACAGATGATGAAGAAGGTAGAATATATATCAGTTACAGAGATCATGGAAAAAATCACTTAAAGATGGCTTTATTTGATGGAAATAGATGGAATTTTGAAGTTGTGGATACCGAGCCATTTGCAAGTATTGATACATCAATATATGTTGATACTTCAGGAAAAATATATATCAGTTATTATAATTTTAGCAATGGATATCTAAAGCTGGCTACCAGAGATAAAGATCAATGGAACATAGAAATAGTGGATGATGGACAGAAACAGTCGAATGCCGTTGGTGGTTTCTCTCGTATCAAAGTGGATTCCCAGGGTCATGTTCACATCAGTTACATCGACAGTGTCAACGGCCTCTTGAAATATGCAGTGAAGCAAAATGAATCCTGGAACATCGAAATTGCCGATGACAGTGAATTTGTCGGTAATTTTACCTCTCTTGCCCTTGATAAAGACGGAAATCCTTACATAAGTTATACAGTTGACAAGAGCCCAAATAAGCCTGATCTCTGGCTTGCCAGGAAAATTGGTGACAAATGGACGAACGAGCTTGTTGACACAGAAAAGGTTGCAGGAAACTACAATTCCATAGTAGTCGATCAAGAATATAATATATACATAAGCTATTCAGCTATGAAACAACTGAAACTTGCAAAAAATATTCAGGGGATATGGGAATTTGAGATCGTCGACCCTAATGGTACGGTAACATATACGTCGCTTTCAATCGATGAAGATGGATTGCCTCATATTGCATATCACGACAAGGATAGAGGAGTGAAGTATGCTCATAAGATAAGAGAGGTTTAAGGATGAGCGCCATGCGCTTTCAACCGCGGAGCTTTGCTGCTGTCCTGATCGGGCTTGGCTGGATTCTGGGGTTTCCTGCCTGCTCCCTCGCAGCTGCAGAATTCGGGGCCGACACAAAACCTTCCATGAGCATACCCGTCACCCGTTTCGATTTCGGAGAGGTCATGGAGGGAGCCGAGGTGACACACGACTTCATCGTCAAAAACAATGGAAATGCCACGCTCGAGATTCGCAAGGTCACCCGCGACTGAGGGTTGATCAACGACAATTATCTCTCCCGGTCAACGACAATTAAAATTCCCTGTCAACG
>CAZEOY010000476.1:0-3529 GCA_964513835.1 uncultured Syntrophobacteraceae bacterium | reverse complement strand
GGACAAGATGGAAGTCATGGACGTTGTCATTTTTCTCCTGGACCAGTTTCGCTTCGAGGCCATGCGAAGGCTGGGATGGGTGGGGGATGAGCCGATCTTCGACATGAGCCTTATCGAGGCCATTGAACAATACCCGAGCCGCTTCGCAGCAGACCGTCATCGGACCCCCTCGCTTTCGGCAAACCACCCCAGGTTCAATGAATTCAGTCAGGCCTTTGAGAATGACCGATACGCCGTCGTCCGGCGGCTCATCCCCGAAGCCATCGAGGCCTACGAGCAAAAAACCGAGAAGACTCCCGATCTTTAGGGCGTCGGGAGCGGTCGCCATGCCCAAAGAGCGCCTTCACCTCCTCCTGGCCGATCTGACCCTCCAGCGCCTGGATTCCCTGACGGGGCGCCGGCATGACGCTGGACGCTGGAAGACAGCCTTTCTTCAAGGATCCATCTCCCCGGACTCGCTCTTTTACGACCTGCCCTACCTTAAACTGTCCGCTGTGGGAGGCAGGCTGCACGGTCTGATGAAACCATCGCAGAACAATGCCATGCCCGAGCCGATGCGGGGACTTCTGGAAAAGCACGAATCCGTTCGTAACTTCCCCTGGCTGCTTGGGATGGCCCACCATTTCATGGTGGATAACCTCTGGCACCCGCTCATCAACGGCTACGCCGATCTGCGGGATACGCCCTGTCGCACCATGGGCCTCGGGTGGCGAGAATGCCACCATTGGCTCGAGAGCGAACTGGAGTCATTCTGGCTGAGTCGTTGGGGGTTTTCGGACGGGTACCTCCCCTTTTTGAGGCTGCTGAAACGGGATGCACCCTTCCGGAAGAGCGTGGGAGAGGCTTATGCAGAACTGCTGAAGGAGCTGAGGATGGATCCCGCTCCGACTGCCAAAGAAATCAGCCGGTGTTCAAGCCTCCAGATCCGTCTCATGCTCGAATTCGCAAGACCGGCATGGGCAAGGCTAAAGGAAATGCTGCTGAGTATGGATGCCACAAAATACGTCGGGGCGCTCATCGCGCCCCGATACCCCTGCACCAGGACAGGAATTCCAGACACCGTCGGCCAGACCGGGATTCATCGGCTCTGGGAGTGGGAATTCGTGGGTCAGACCGCCGATTCCATCACTGCCCAGTTCCTTTCGCTTCCAGGATGGTCCTGACGATCCCGGAGGCGTCGATGCCCTCCAGGCGGTAGAGATCCGAGGGCTTCCCGGAAAGGCCGTAGTTCTTCACTCCGAGCCGGATGAGCCGGCACGCCACTCCGGCGTCGGCCAGGGCAAGCGCTGCCCGGCCGCCAAGGCCCGTGTCCAGGTGATGGTCCTCCACCGTGACCAGCAGCCCGGTACGCGCTGCCTCGAGGAGGGCAGCGGTGTCGATGGGCTTCATCGAGGCAAAATTGAGAACCGCCAACCTGAGACCGTGCTTCTCGGAAAGCTCCTTATGGGCCTTGACGGCCTCGATGAGCGTCGTCCCAAACGACAGTATGGCGCCATCCGCCCCCGTTCTCACCCAGTCTGCCTTGCCCGGAACAAAACGGTAGGAGCCGCCGTAGAGAGGGTTGCCCGATTCGTCCGTGATCACGGGAAGCTTTGAACGCCCCATGGCGACGAAAAAGTTGCCGCGATGCGCGGCGATGTAGCGGACGATTCGATCCGTCTGGTTGGGGTCCGCCGGAAGGAAGATGGAGAAACCATAGATGTTCTGCATCAGGCCGATGTAGTCGATACATTGGTGCGTCTGCCCGTCCTCGCCCACATCCAGGCCGCAGTGGGTACTCACCACCTTGAGCTGTGTCTCGTTGATATCGTTCAGACGATGCTGGTTGTAGGTTTCGCAGGCCGCAAAAACGCCGAAGGTGCTGAAAAAAGCCACACAGCCTTCCCGGCTCGCCGCCCCGGCGACGGTGGCCGCGTGGTGCTCCTGGATACCGCACTCGAAAAAGGCCTTTTCGTTCAGACGGTGGAACCCTTCCATCTTGACGGACCCTTCGAGGTCGCAGCTGAATCCGAGGATCTTGGGCACATCCCCCATGTTGTTCCGGCGGGCCAGATCCTCCAGGGCGGCACCGTAGGCGGACCGGCAGTCGGTTTTGACATCGGCGCCATACGTCTTCGGCTCACCGGGATCGATGGTCGGATAGGGCGCTTCAACACAGGAAGGCTCGTGGAAGACATAAAGGCTGCTTCGCTTCTCGCGAAGGGAGGGAATCGGATTCTCGAGTCCGAGCTCTTCGAAAGCGGCTGCGGCCTCGCTGTCACTCAGCACCGAACCGTGATATTTGGCCTTGTTCTCCATGAAGGAGATCCCCTTGCCCATCACCGTCCGAGCGACGACTACCGAAGGATAGCGGGGATCGTCCACATCGCCCCGCCGGATCCGTCTGAGGGCCTGGAATATGGCCTCGAAGTCGTGCCCGTCTTCCAGGTAAAGCGTGTTCCACAGGGCTGCGACATAATCCGCGCGGATGGCCTGGGGCATCACGTGGTTCGTACTGCCACCGATCTGCAAATGATTGCGGTCCACGATACCGAAGAGATTGTTGAGCTCATACTTGACGGCAAATCGGCGGGCCTCCGCGATCTGACCTTTCTGCTGCTCCCCATCCCCCATGAGAACCGCAACGCGAGCGGGACTGTGCTTGAGTCTCAAGGCGAGGGCCATACCGGCGCCTGCCGAAAGACCCTGCCCCAGGTTCCCCGTGTTCCATTCCACCCCCGGCACGCAGCACTCCACGTGACCGGCAAAGCATGACCCCGCGTGTCGGAACTCGAGGATCATCTTATCCTCTTCGATGTAGCCGAACTCGCAGAGCACGCTGTAGATGCAGGGGCTGATATGGCCCATACTGGCCACGAGCCGGTCCCGCTCCGGCCAGCAGTGGTCGCCGGGCTGGTGCCTGAGGGTGCTGTAGAGCATCAAAACCAGATGCAGAGAAGACATGGACCCGCCTGGATGGCCGCTTCCTGCGACGGTGGTACTGGCGATGATACGGCGCATACAGCGCAGCCACATTTCCTGAAGGGTCTGTCTTTGCTCTTCGGTCAGAGAGTTCTGCTCAAATGAAATCTCAAACATTTAGGGACGCACTCCTCCCTGGTCAGTGGATGGTTTCTTTCGCTGCAGCCTCATCGCCTTCCGATTCCCGGAGACGCTCGAGCACGCGATCGGCGAAGCTCTCCACGGCCTTTTTGAAAGCCGTGTCGTCTCCATTCTCGAAGACCGGCTTGCCTTGGTCTCCTCCCTCCACCACCGCAGGGTCGAAAGGCAGCTCACCAAGATAGAAAAGCTTCATCTTTTCAGCGGTTTTCTTCCCGCCGCCAGTCCGGAATATGGGGATGAACTGCTGACAGTGCGGGCAATAGAGACCGGACATGTTTTCGATGAGTCCGGCGATCTCCAGGTCCACCTTTCTGCAGAAATTGATGGACTTCCTCACATCCGACAGGGCCACTTCCTGGGGAGTTGTGACGATGATGGCCCGGGCGTCGGGAATCAGCCTGGCAATGCTCAGGGGCTCATCGCCAGT
>CAZEOY010000475.1:0-3537 GCA_964513835.1 uncultured Syntrophobacteraceae bacterium | reverse complement strand
GGGGGCCTGACCGAAGTAGTCGAGCAGGTCCTTGAACTGCTCCATAATTTCGTTCGGGAAATCACCTTCCAGAAACCGGTGCTCCACCCGTTCAAATTCTTCGCTTGAAATCTGTGAATTGCGTGTCAGGCGAAGCCTCAGTCTGAAAAGATCATTGTTGATGAGAAACGTGAAGAAGACATCCGAACCGATGTAGAACGAATCATGCTCTTCGAGAATATCGGAGAAATCGAGCCCTCCGGGGCTCTTCTGAAGGATCCGCCGGGCGAGCAGCATCCCTGCAGCCTTTCCGCCGATCCGACCCGAACCGATGAGCCGGTTTCTGATGTCAAGCAGGTCCTGCAGAGTGAGAAATTCCTCAGAGAGGCGCTTGAACTCAGGATCACCGCCGATAATCATCTGCGAGAGCTCCTGCCTGAGGGCCTGGACTTCCGGCGTATTCTCCAGCTGTCTCAAGTCTTCATCGCCGTACTGGGAAAGCCGTCTTTGCACGCTATCCCACGGGGCGATGGAGGCTGCCTTGACACTCAAGGGCGGCTTCCCGGCGGTGAGCGACACCATCGACGCGTCGCCGCTCCGGAAGAGCGGGGTGAGCCCCCTTGCGGTGAAAAGATGGGGCAGAAACATTTGGGAGGAGTAACGGTCCCATACCTTGAGGGGATGGACGTAGAGCTCACTCCTCACATGGTAGAGATCGATCAGGACCTGGGTGGTGTCACGGATCCGGGCGACAGCCCGATGGGCGTGCCGACCCCGGGTGAGGGCGAAGTACGCAACCGTGTCCAGCTCATGGAGGAATGGACACGTCACCCGGAAGAAATTGGCCAGGAGCTCGTCCGTACCCCACTCGGTGACCAGAAAGGAAAGATTGTCGAAAACATAGAAGACCTCCGTGCCCCTCTCCTCGATGATTTTATTCACCTGCGCACTGAATGAATCAAAGCCGTGCCTCGGGTCCACCTCTTCATAACCGAGCCCGTTCTCCGGCAGCAGGATATTCTCATCCGGCGCGAAGCGCACATAGACGAGTTTGCGGCCATCCTGCATGGCCTGTCGCACAAAAGGACGGACAACCCTGAGGTAAGTGTCCAATCCGTCCACCTGCCAAACCACGTTATCGCCCAGGCGCAGCCCATCAATCACTTCATCAAGCGGTGGTATTCCGGTGCTGACCACAGGTGATTCCACGTGAAGCCTCTCTTTGACCCCGGAGGTCATCGACCCCGGCAAGACTTGCCGAGCCGAACAGACAACCGCCGGGGGTACGGAAGTATCCGCAGCCCCGGCGGTTCGATGGGATTCAATGACTCAATGTCGCCCCGAGCTCTTTTCAGATGATGAGATCGCCCTCGCCGATCCAGTGTCATGGGGGACTATACCACTTGGGTGGTTTGATCACCCGTTATACCCAGCCTCGCAGCTTCATGGCCTCCACCACCCTCGAGACTGCGACCACATAAGCCGCTTTGCGCATGTTGATGCCGTACTTTTCGGAGGTATGCAGCACCTCATGGTATGCCCGGGTCATCCGCTTGTCGAGCTTTTCATGAACCTCCTGCTCGTCCCAGTAGTACATGTATGCATTCTGAACCATCTCGAAGTAGGAGACGGTGACTCCACCGGCGTTGCAGAGGAAATCCGGAATGACGTGGACGCCCTTCTGGTAGAGAACCTCATCGGCTTCCGGGGTGGTGGGTCCATTGGCCAGCTCGACGATGATCTTCGCCTTGACCTTGTTGACGTTTCGTTCCGTAATGGAGCTTTCGAGGGCAGCCAGCACCAGGACATCCACATCGAGGGCGAGGAGCTCGTCATTGGACATGCCATCCGTTCCATCACAGCTCACCACCGACGAGGTCTTTTCCTTATGCTCATTCACTTTCAGGACACAGATCCCGTTCTTGCAGATCACGGCCCCCCTCGAGTCGCAAACGGCCACGACCTTTGATCCGAACATGGATTCCACGAGACTGGCGGCATAGCATCCGGCATTGCCGTATCCCTGGATCGCCACGGTCGCCTTGCCGAGATCGACTCCCACACGGTGCGCGGCTTCACGCAGGGCATACATGCCGCCTCGTGCCGTAGCATCCCCACGGCCCGGCGAACCGCCGAGAGACAGGGGCTTCCCCGTGATGACTCCGAACTGGTTCTTTCCAACGATGGAGGAATATTCGTCGACCATCCACGCCATGATCTGCGGATTGGTGTAAACATCCGGCGCAGGGATGTCTTTGTCGGGACCGATGAAGACCCCAATGGCCTTGATGTAGCCGCGGCTGATGCGCTCAAGCTCGAGGGGCGAGAGCTCCTTCGGATTGCAGACCACGCCGCCTTTCCCACCCCCCAGGGGCAGGTCCAGCAGGGCGCACTTCCAGGTCATCCACGCTGAAAGCGCCCGAACGGTATCGATGGTCTCTTCGGGATGGAACCGAATACCTCCCTTGGTCGGCCCCTTGGCGTCATTGTACTGGACCCGGAATCCCTGGAAGACCTTCGTCGTGCCGTCATCCATTCGGACAGGGAAATTCACGTGGAATTCCCGCATGGGGCGCATGAGCACGTCACGGGTGCTGGGGCTCAATTTGAGTATGTCCGCACAGTCGCTGATCTGCTTCTGGGCTATCTTGAACGGATTGTTATGATCGTTGTTGCCTGACATCTTTCATCTTCCTCCTGGCTCTGCTGTTTCACCCGATGTTGTCGTCTCACCTGGAACGCCCTTTGATGCCCCTGGCGCCCGCCTACAGATTTCCTTCCGAGAAACGTTTCGCGTAGTCGAGCTGGTGCTTCAACACCCACATCCTCTCCAGAAATTCAGGCCACCCGCATTTGGGCTTGAAACCTCTCTCCGCGTCCGGAAGGACCATCACCCCATCCACGACCTCTCCCTGCAGCTCTTTCCACAGTTCCGCCCAGGCGTCCTGGGCATTCTGAAGAACAGCACCCGTGACGTTCCTGAAGTGCTTGAATTTGTCTTCCGGCCGCAGAATCGTGCGCTCCTTTGCCAACTTGTTTCCCGAGATGACCGTGAGCTGCATTGCCATGATCACGGAACTCCTTGTTCATGAGATTCATTTCCGATGGAGCCCTCGCAAAGTCTCCTCGCATAATCGATCTGGATGCCCAGGAGGTGAAGCTTCTCGAGGAGGAGACTCCCATCGCCACCGGCCAGGCGCTCACAAGGGCCGGCCTTGCCCTCCAGAATCTCATCGGGCGAGCGCTGATCCTGGAGGTCTTCCCAGATTTCACGCCAAAGCTTCTGAGCCTCAGCCATCACCCCAGCGGCAACACCTCGAAAATGCCGCAGCCTGGCATTGGTGCGCCGGATCTCCAAGTCTTCGCGATCCGCAGGCCGAATGCCTCTCCAGTAGTCCTCTTCGAGCTCCAGATGGTTCTTCATTCCGTTGATTCCTCGTGGGTTCCAAGAGGCTTATCGCGAGCCCCGCTGCCCATGAGGGCAACAAGTGTGCCGGGAGAAGCCTCATGGCCATCAATGAGCTAAGCTACTGCTATCATTGCCTATTTATAGAAGCC
>CAZEOY010000474.1:0-3550 GCA_964513835.1 uncultured Syntrophobacteraceae bacterium | reverse complement strand
CCTGACGAGGCAGGTATCCGAAGCCGTTGATATCGTAACGAGCGCCTAGATCGATCTGGATCTCGTGCGGAAATGGGGCGCCTTTCGTAACGAAGGCGGTGTGCCAGAATGTGAGCGGATCGCCATCGAAAGCGTTGGCCCCTCTTCCGTTGAATGCCGCCAGTTCTTCGCTGTCCGTGTACTTCAAGCTCCAGCCGTTCTTGGGGATGAGCTGAGCCCCGCATTCTCCGGCCGCCGACAGCAGCCCCATACCGACAAGACAGACTATGGCGAACTTCTTCAGCATGATTTTGATGCTCATGACCTCCACTGGTTTCCAGCCCCTCGAAATCCCGGTGCTTGTACAGGGGGCCGGGGCCCTCGAATCGCCCTGTGGCCTTCGAGGCCGTGGACGGCATAGGGACCGGGTTGTGGCAATGCTGCTGACTAAAGCTCAAGGGGTGCCGGCCAACCGGGTGCCATGGGCTAAGCGAAACTTGCCCATGCGGGATTCCTCGGTCGGGGGGAGAGCTTTGTTTCGCCCGTGCCACCCTTTAGGTCAACAACATTGCCAGCCGGTGCAAGGGGCGGGTTTTTCTACATGAAATCAGATAGATCGAGAAAAGGATCGTATGCATCCAAATGAGCTCGAGCGAACATGAATAACCTCAAGCTTGATGCATTGAATGATTTTTTTTCTGGATTCTTGGTGAATATCGTTTGCGTTCCCCTCTCCGTTCAGGTATGAACCCCACGAAATCCCCTCCGGGCCTGGCGGGACGGGATTTCGAGTCCATTGGTCCGCTTCGCCGCTCATTTGCGGCATCCCGAAGCGCACTGCCACAGCCCTTCGACCTGATGGGAAAACTCACCGAAGGGCCTTGAGGGATCATGCGTCTTTCCGAAGGAGAGGATCCGCTCCATCGCGGCTCTCAGCCTGCCGTTCCTGCGCCCGCACCCGATGTTTCCTCGAGCCGGATTGGTGCGGAACGCAAGTGCTGAGCTCAAGGCCTGATTTCAAGCCGGTACCCCTGCGAATCCTTGCCGGTTGGAGGGGGCCGGGACCTGTTCTCGGGCCGTGTTTCATTTCTCAAACGAGGAGATTCGACGTGCATGTAAAGGGTCAATTCAGAATTTCTGCTGTTGCGTTTTCGCTCTTTTTGTTGGCTTTTTTAGGTCTCGCAGTGTCCCCCCCTCAAGTCGAGGGAGTCGAGCTGAAGATGAGATGGAATCCGTCTCCAAGCTACGGGGTTGAGGGCTACAGAGTGTATTACGGCCAATCCAGCCGGTCCTACTCCGACGTGGTGGATGCCGGACAGTCCACCGCCTGCAGCATTGGAGGACTGGAAGACGGACGAACCTATTATTTGGCGGTGGTTGCCTACGACGCGCTCAATGAAGAGAGCGATTATTCGGAGGAGGTCGTCTACTCCGGGGTGAATATCGCCGCTTGGGCCCAGGTGCAGGCGTCTTCGGAGAGCGCCGCCACAGGCCAGTCGGCCGTGAAGGCCGTCGACGGCGCCAACAGCAGGGACTCCAAAAATCCGTCCAACGACTGGGTGACCCAGGGCGAGTCGGCTGGCGCCTGGATTCAACTCTCCTGGAATGACATGCACGAAATCACTCGAATCGTGCTCTATGACAGGCCCGCGTTGGCGGATCAGATCCTCCGATGCACCCTGTATTTCAGCGACGGAAGTTCCATGAATGCGGGTCCGCTTCGGAATGACGGAAGAGGGACCGCCGTCTCATTGCCGCCAACGGCGACCAACCAGGTCACTTTGGTAATCGAAGATACAAAAGGGAATCGGACTGGCGTTTCTGAAATCGAGGTTTTCGCCAACCCCTCATACTGATGAACCCGTCTTGTGGTCTTCACGGGTGTCCGGCGGGAATGGGCTGGCGGACATTCACTGTGGATGATTTCCCCTCGCATGCCCCCTCGGTGATGAGGTACCCATAATGGTCGGAACGCCAATGATCCGATCGTGTCGCTGCCGGGGGAAGCCGGAATCCATGTTTCCTGAGAGGCCTGCCCCCGGTTTACAGTGGGTCGCGGACACAGGAGGCTTGGAGATACTCGCTGACCATTCGCATGTGTCGAAAACCGTGAGCGGCGTGTGAGGAAAGAGTTGCCGACGGCCTGCAATAAAATCCTGAAACGGGAGAGCGTCCATGTCTTTCCGGGCTATAGGATCATTGGGACGTCAACGGACAAAAGGTTCTTTGCCGACTGTCCTCTCCTTGCATTTGAAGCGGCCGGCATTAAGGCTCACCCCCATCCCGCTCCAGGGGTTCGCGTTCGGCACGCAGATTGCTTGACGGAATTTTCGGATTTTCATGAACCCGTGAGTTATGTATAATTTTGTATTTGGAAAGGACACAGTATGAAGTCAAGTTTTTGGCCAACACTCCCCCAGATGTACAATTCTCCGGCAAAGAAGATCATTGCATGCTCTCTGTTCGTGCTCTCTCTCCTTGTGGCTCAAACAGCCCAGGCCGCCTATTTTGTTGATAACGCGGCGAGCGGATGCACCAACGGAAGCAAAACCTATAATCCCGCCAATCGAACCTGCTCAGGCGGAGGCGATACCGTCTACACCAGCCTCAACAACGCCAACTCAGCCGTTCCCGCTGGCAGCTCCGGCAGCCAGACCGTCATCAACATACGTTCCGGAACCTACAAGGAGAAGCTCAGCATAACCAAGAACTACACCACATGGCAGAAATACCCCGGCGATGCGTCCAAGCCGGTTATCGACGGCGAATGGGTGCGCCCATCAATTTATAGCGGATTGATTAGCGCAAATGGAATATCTGGAGTTACGATAGATGGTATCTATTTCACTCGCGCAGCCTACAATCAAAATGGAGTCACTAAGTATTCACAAGCTAATGCAATAAGGATTGATTATAGCTATAATACAACAATCAAAAATTGTGACTTTTACTATATAGGTGATTCAGCTATAATGATGATTTATGGTTATTCTGGTCATGTCATTCAGGATAACTATATACATCAAAGTGGTTATTCCATTAAAGAAGGTTCATGGAGTCCATCGATAGCCCTTCATCGCAATATAACTAATTCTACCGTTCGTAGGAATACTTTTTATGGAATATGGAACGAAGGAATATCCACAGATGAAGACTGTCGCGATAATATTATTGAATACAATACAATTATCGATTGTTCAAGAATTGCAATATACTTAACAAGTTCTACATATGAAACTATTCGATATAACTTAATCTACCACACACATACAGACTCACAGTACGAAGGCGGGGCTTGGGGTAACTTGGGAATATGGATATCTGGAGAAAACAAGAATTATTCGTCTGCCAACAAAGGGCATCGGATTTACGGCAATCTTGTGGCAGGAACAAGTGTTGCCATGGGCTTTGAAGGGCATACTAGCTACTGCCCAAGCTGCATACAGAACGATATAAAAGTCTACAACAACACGTTTGTTGAATCGGTGAGAAAAGCAGGCGATTGGGGTGAAGTGCCAACCCTTCTACTTGTTAACGGTGGCGATGTTATTGGAACTGGGATAGAGGTCAG
>CAZEOY010000473.1:0-3550 GCA_964513835.1 uncultured Syntrophobacteraceae bacterium | reverse complement strand
GGAACTTGGAGAACGCACCCTTGTCATGGGCATTGTGAACGTTACCCCGGACTCATTCTCGGATGGGGGGAAATTCTTCGGCAGCGAGGTAGCCATCGACCAGGCGCGTCGCATGGTCCAAGCCGGTGCAGACATCCTGGATATCGGGGGCGAATCGACAAGGCCCTTTTCGGAGCCGGTCAGCGCAAACGAAGAATTGCATCGGGTGATTCCGGTCATCGAAGGGATTCGGAGCTTTTCGGACATCCCCATTTCCATCGACACCACCAAGGCTGTGGTTGCTCAAAGCGCCCTGGCCAACGGAGCCAACATCATCAACGACGTGAGCGCCCTCGCCTTTGATGAGGGTATGGTCGAGGTTGCCGCTCATGCGGGTGCTCCGGTGATCCTCATGCATATGCAGGGCACCCCCAGGACCATGCAGGAGAACCCTTGCTACGCCTCCCTTTTCTCAGAGATCATCGCCTTCCTGGAGGAGCGAGCTCAGTTCGCCGTGAATAACGGAATCGACCGCAGTCAGGTCATGGTGGATCCAGGAATTGGCTTCGGCAAGACCGTTGCTCACAATGCGATGATTGTTGCACATCTCGAGTTTTTGCACGCTCTGGACCGGCCGATTGTGTTCGGAGCATCCCGGAAACGTTTTATCGGGTCTATTTTGGATCGGGATGTCGATGATCGTGAAGTAGGAACTGCAGTGGTCAACACACAGGCCATTGCTTCGGCGGCACACATCATTCGTGTGCATGATGTCCCGTTTCAAAAACAGGTGGCTGTCATGGCCGACGCATTGCGACATCTCGCCTGATTTTGTCCATGGGGTGCAGGTCTCTTACGATTGTTTTTACCACGCACGCTGACACTTGAGAGCAGTCCCTCATGCCCCCAGGGTGCACCCAAAAGGATTAGAAGGACCGCAGCCGAGCTGGTCTTCAACCCGAAACTCGAAACTTTTCATAGCAGAAGCTTCAGGAGATTCATATGGGCAAGCTTTTCGGAACTGATGGAATCCGAGGACTGGCAAACGAGTTCCCCATGACCACCGATCTGGCCCTCAAGGTGGGGTGTGGGACTGCACATATTTTCAAGAGTCGCCACCGTCGCCCGAAGATCATCATTGGGAAAGACACGCGGCTTTCGGGCTACATGATCGAATACGCCATCACTGCCGGTATTTGCTCCATGGGTGTGGATGCTCTCCTCGTAGGGCCGCTGCCTACACCGGGAATCGCTTTCATCACGGGCAGCATGCGAGCGGACGCGGGCATCGTGATCTCAGCTTCACACAATCCCCATGAATACAACGGCATCAAGATCTTTGGATCCGACGGCTACAAGCTCCCGGACGAAATGGAGCGACACATGGAGGAACTCATCGATTCCGGAGAGATCGAGAGGCTCGAGCGTCCGGTTGCGGCCGACATCGGCAGAGCGCGACGTATCGATGACGCCCAGGGACGCTACATCGTCTATCTCAAGAACACCTTCCCCAGAGCTCAGACCCTGGAGGGTGTGAAGCTGGTGATCGATTGTGCTCATGGTGCTGCATACCGAGTCGCCCCGACGGTATTCGAAGAGCTGGGGGCCGATGTGATCCTCACGGGAGATCGTCCCAATGGCCGAAACATCAACAGCGAGTGCGGCGCACTCCATCCCGAGCACATGGCGGCACTGGTTCGTGAGCACGGAGCCCAGGCAGGGTTCGCCCTGGACGGCGACGCCGACCGCGTCATCTTTGCCGATGAAAAGGGCGAGATCCTGGACGGCGACCAGCTGATGGCGATTTGTGCAACCCATTACCTCAAGCATGACCTTTTGAGGGAAAAGACGGTTGTCGCGACGATCATGAGCAACCTGGGCTTCGAAGTGGCGCTCCAGAGACAGGGAGCGACCCTCGAGCGCACACCTGTGGGCGACCGGTATGTTGTCGAGCGGATGCGCCAGCAGAACTTCAACCTGGGGGGTGAGCAATCCGGACACCTCATTTTCCTGGATCACAGTACGACGGGAGACGGTACCCTTTCCGCCCTCCAGATCCTGGCGGTCATGCTCATTGAAAACCGTCCCCTTTCCGAGCTCAAGACCGTCATGGAGCGTTACCCTCAAAAACTCATCAACGTTCCCGTTGCTCAGGGCAAGCGTATGGATGGGATTCCCGAGTTGAAAACTCTGCATCAGTTGCTGTGCGAGCGATTGGGATCGGCAGGCCGTATGGTGATCAGGCCTTCGGGAACGGAGCCGGTGATCCGGGTCATGGTCGAGGGTGTCGACGCGGGCCTCATTGACGAGACGGCTCTTGAAATGGCAGAAGGCATTCGGAAACACCTCGCGTAGACTCCATTTCCAACCTTTGAGGATGACTCATGCTCCTGGCTATGGATATCGGCAACACAAACACTGTCCTGGGCCTCTTTGACGGCAGCCAGGTCGTCCAGGACTGGCGGATTCGCACGGAAGTCAACGCCACTATCGACGAATACGGCATCCTGATCCGAAGCCTGTTCAGTGCCAGTGGGTTGGCGCCGGACAAGGTCAACAACATCATCATCTCCTGCGTGGTTCCCCCAGTGCTCAATGTCGTGGAGCGGTTCTGCAGCAAATATTTCGGGCTGACTCCATTGATCGTCGGGCCGGGCATAAAGACCGGCATGCCCATCTTCTACGACAATCCGAAGGAGGTCGGGGCCGACCGGATCGTGAATGCCGTAGCGGCTTATGAGGCATTCCGGAAGGCGACCATCGTGGTGGATTTCGGGACGGCAACCACCTTCGACTATATTTCAGATCGGGGCGAATACCTGGGCGGTGTGATTACCCCGGGTATCATGATCTCCTGCGAAGCCCTCTTCCAGAAAGCCTCCAAACTGCCGAGGGTGGAGATCTTCGCCAAACCGCTCTCCATCATCGCCAAGAACACCATCGCCTCCATGAACGCTGGAATCGTTTACGGATATGCGGGCCTGGTGGAAGGGATCATCAACCGTATTCGGCGGGAAGTGAACACGGAGTTGAGAGTCGTGGCCACGGGAGGACTGGCCCCGTTGATCGCCGGCGAATGCCCGGCCATTGAGGAAGTGGACGATTACCTCACCCTCAAGGGGCTCAAGATTATTTTCGAGCGAAACCAGAAAGCTCAGTGACCTTGAAACCGATTCGACCCGGCGACCTCCTTGGCCTGGTGGCTCCCAGCAGCCCTTTCGACCGCACGAAGTTCCAGATCGCCTGCGATCTCCTGGAGCAACAGGGGTATCGGCTGAACCTGGGTCGGAATGTTTTTGATGCAGCCGGCTATCTTGCCGGCACAGAATCGGCTCGAACCGCCGATCTCGTGACTGCCTTCGAGGATCCGGAAGTCGCAGCGGTCATTTGTATACGGGGCGGGTATGGATCAGGTTGCATCCTGCCCTGGCTTCCCTTTTCGAAGCTCCGTGATCGGATCAAGCCATTGGTCGGCTACAGCGATGTGACTTTTCTTCACCTGTCATTTCAGGCGGCCTTGGGTTGGACGACTTTCCATGGCCCCAATCTCATGGATCTGGCGGAGAACCCC
>CAZEOY010000472.1:0-3553 GCA_964513835.1 uncultured Syntrophobacteraceae bacterium | reverse complement strand
TTTGGGTGGGTACTGCCCAAGGGGGTGATTATGGGGATTGAGGGACGCCCGATGGAGGGGAACCTCTTCCGGAGGTCGCAAGAAAACGGTGAGCGTGACGTATGTTCAAGAAACTACTGGTGGCCAATCGCGGCGAAATTGCCATACGCATCATCCGGTCAGCTCAGGAGCTGGGAATCAAGACGGTTGCCATCTACGAGGAGACCGACAAGACCGCCATGCACATCATGAGGGCGGACGAAGCCATCTGCATCGGCACTGGGCCTCGCAAGGACTATCTCAGCATCGAACGGATCATACAGGCTGCTTTGCGCAGCAAGGCGGAGGCCATTCATCCCGGCTACGGTTTTCTGGCCGAGAATCCCAATTTCTCGAAGCAATGCACCGAAGCGGGGCTGGTTTTTGTCGGCCCTCCGCCTCAGGTCATCATCGACATGGGTGACAAGGTCATCGCCCGTCGCGTCATGACGGAAGCGGGCATTCAGTGTATCCCGGGGAGCGGGATTCTGGATCCGGACGAGGCCGGAGAAAAACAGGCCGTCGTGTTTGCCGAGAAGTACGGCTTCCCCATCATGGTCAAAGCAGTAGCTGGGGGGGGAGGGCGCGGCATTCGAGCCACACAGAACATGGATGAGTTGATCAAAGGTCTCCGGCTGGCTCGGTCTGAAGCAAGAATGGCCTTTGGACGGGATGAGATCTATCTCGAAAAGGGACTCGAGCGTCCCCGCCATGTTGAGGTGCAGATCCTGGCCGATCAGTTCGGTCATTACATCCACCTGGGCACGCGGAACTGTTCCATACAGCGGAGGCATCAGAAGATGGTGGAGATCGCTCCCGCCTTCCTGCCGCCGCTGGTCAATGATCGCATATGCCAGGAGGCCGTCCGAGCTGCCAAGGCCAGCAGATATGTGAATGCCGGCACGGTGGAATTCCTTCTCGATGCTGAAGACAACTATTATTTTCTTGAGGTCAACACCCGCATCCAGGTTGAACACACCGTTACCGAGATGATCACGGGCATCGACATCGTCCGGGAGCAGATCAGAATTGCCGCCGGGGAGCCAATCTCGTTTTCCCAGCAGGATATTCAGTTTCGGGGAGCCGCCATCGAGCTGAGGATCAACGCTGAGGACCCCAAGAGCAATTTCATGGCCAGCCCCGGGCTCATCCAGGTCTACCAGTCACCCGGAGGTCATGGGACCCGCCTGGACGGAGCCATATACCAGGGGTATGACATTCCGCGCTATTACGATTCCATGCTGGTGAAGCTCACCGTTTACGGCTTCACCTGGCGGGAGGCCGTGGACCGATTGCGCAGAACGCTGGACGGCTTCATCCTCACGGGGGTCAAAACCACCATTCCTTTCTACAAGCAGATTGTCAACGATCCCGACTTCATTGCGCAGCGTTTTGACACGTCTTACATCGAGACGCATCCGCATTTGCTGGACTACCAGGAAGAGACCGGTGAAATGGAGAAGCTGGCACGGCTTGTTGCAGAGATCAACACGCATGGTTTCAACCCCTATGCGGAGTCGCTCTGAACTTCAGGGGGCCGCGTGGTTTTCTCGTCCGCCGGCCCTTGAATCTCGGGGTCCCGTCTGATTCTGTTCCATTAAGGAGATTTTTTCGATGAATTCATTGGAAAGACCTGCCCCTCAATCAACGAGCAGAGAGATACTGGAGTTTGTTCGGAGCAGCCCGGGCTATTTCCTGACCAACAACGAAAGGGACGTTTCCCAGTCGGACTTCAACGGCCGGATCATGCCCCAGACGACTCTTCGCGTTGCACCCTATCGAGACGAGACCGGATATTTTGCTTTTGAGATATCGGGAGGGGCCTCTGTCCATGTCGATCTCATGCGCAAGCAGATCAATCCCTTCGAGAAGCTCAGGCTGGTTCGCCAGGCCATGCCGCGCACCCTGCTTCAGACGGTTTGTCGCGGGAGGAATCTCTTTGGCTATCGCCCTTACCCTGACAATGTGATCCGGCTGACTGTTCGGCTCTTTTCCCAGTACATTGATGTGTGGCGTGTATACGATTTTCTGAATCATGTTCCCAATCTCAAGATTGTTGCTGATGAGGTGCAGAGAGCCGGCAAGGTCCTCATGCCGTGCCTCTGCTTCAACACCGGCACAGGCCATTCGGATGATTTCTACGTCAGAAAGGTCGAGGAAATCATCGAAACCACGGGTGAGAACATCATCCTGGGTATCAAGAACCATTCCGCAGTCGGTTCGCCTCAGCGGATCGCTTCACTGGTGCGAGCCATTCGGGATCGTTTTCCCGAACTGCTTTTGGAATACCATGGACACAACACGGACGGAAATGATCTGGGTCGCATGGTGTCCGCCGCCCTCGAGGGAGTCAAAATCATCGAGGTTTCCGACCATGGTTTTGGCGGGATCTACAGCCAGGCTCCGGCTCTGAGCTTCATACAGATCCTGCACGACTATGGAATGCATTCACCCGGCCTGAAGATCCAGCCCCTGGTGGACACCTCGGACATTTTGCGACGTGAGCGCAGGCTCTATGAAAGGTTCGAGAGTCCGTACCGTGGCTTCGACCCGACGGTGAAACGCCACAAACTGACGGGCGGAGCGGCCAGTATGGCCTTCGAGCAGGCTGAGAAGGTGGGTTTGCTCGAGCGGATCCACGAGGTTTTCGCCGAGCTCGTGGAAGTGAACCGTGAGTTGGGTAACATCTGGTCTGTTACTCCGGGAAGCCAGATACTCTGGACTACCGCCGTGAACAATGTGCTCCACGGCCGGTATGAAAAACCCTCGGATGATCTCAAGCGGCTTCTGCTTGGCAGATACGGCCCGTTCCCGTTCTATGAGCCGCAAGAGTGGATTTACCAGAAGGTTTTGGAAAGCAATCGAACCGACGGCAAGCGGTGGTATCAGATCCTCTCGGATGAAGCAGGTATTCAGAAGCTTCCGGACGAGGATCTCGACGCCAGAAGAGCGTTTCTGGAGGGCGAGCTCAAGCGTGCGGTCTCGGAGGAAGAACTGTGCCTCTATCTCCAGTTTCCCCGAGACGCGCTGGAGTATTTCCGTTTTGAGGATCGCTTCGGCAAAACATGGCTCCTGCCTCCGGATGTGTGGTTCAAGAGGAAGGGATTTGCGGATGGAACCCGCATCACCTTTCCCGATTATGGGGGCAAGACCCACCACATCGACATTGTTTCGACCCGCAAGACAGGGGATCTGGTCCACACCTCTCTCCTGGTGGACTATCGTTTTCAGACGATCACGACGCCCTCACGCCACAAGGCGCCGTGAGGCGCCTTTCATCCCGAATCGTTCCTGTCCCGAAGCCACATATGGGAATGGCCGGTCCTGCCGATGCAGCTTGCATGATGGCCGGTCATCCCGCAGAATATTCTGCCGCCGGACATGCCGCGGGCAGGGATTCAGCACGGAGTGGGGATTTCGAAGCTTTTGAAACGGAGACAGTCGAAGCCCTGTCATGAAGGATGAATGGGTCGACCGATTCCTTGAGCACATCATGATCGAGCGCGGATTGAGCGCCAACACGCTTGCTGCCTAT